>JBQCDS010000475.1:0-6941 GCA_051961035.1 Trinickia sp.
TCGCTTAACCGTCAACCGCGCCGAGGAAACTTCCCTTCTAGCACCGCCCGTCTTGCGTTGCTGCGTCAGCAGCAGAGAAGCGAGATTATGCAGAACCTTTTGCATCGCGTCAACAGTTTTTTTAGCACTTCGCTTAAAACTCATTGCCGCCGGCGCTCGTTTCAATCGCCGCCTCCTCAAAGGAGGATGCGAATCATAGGTCAACACCCCGCCCGTGACAAGGCTATGACGAAAATATTTTTTATTAGCGCCGCGCCGCCGTGATCGCGTCGAGCGACACCGCCGCCGCCATCGCGGCATAGCCCTCGTCGCTTGGGTGAACATGATCGCCGCTATCGAAACGACGCTGCAGTCGATCGGGATGCGCCGGGTCGCGCAACGCCGCATCGAAATCGACGATGCCGTCGAACGCGTGGCTCTCGCGAATCCACTCGTTCACGGCGCTGCGGACGGCTTCGCGCGCCGGCGGCAGGGACGCCGGCGTCAGCGTTGCGCCGTAGATGCGCACACCGCTTCGATGCGCACGTTCGATAAGGCGCCGGTAGCCGTCGGTTAGGTCGCGCGCCGTCACCGATGTATGCGGGAAGTCGCAGTCGAGCCCGGCGCGCGGCGGCATGGACGCGAAGTTGATGTCGTTGATTCCGATCATGAGGATCACGGCGTCGACGCCAGCATGGCCAAGCGCGTCGCGGTCGAACCGTCGCTCGAGCGCCTCGCCGTAGCATGCGGAATCGCTGAGCAACCGATTGCCGCTGATACCGAGGTTCAGCACGGCGGTTCCGCCGGCGCCCGCTTGCTCGAGACGGCGCGCAAACGCGTCGGGCCAGCGGCGATTGCGGTTCAAGCTCGAGCGCAGGCCGTCCGTGATCGAATCGCCGATCGCCGCGACCGCGCTCGAATTCGCGGCGCGCACGTCGAGCGCGTTCACCCATGCGGACTCGGTGAATTTGCGCGGAAAGGCGCCCGAGGCTGTGTCAGCGGCGTGGTCGCCGGGCACCGATACGTAATTGACTTGATTGGCCACACGATGCCAGGCCGTCAGCGTCTGGCTCGGCCCTGCAACCAGGCTGATCGCGTAGGGCGCGCCGGCCGTCAGTACGGTGGGAATCGAATCGCTGTCGGCTTCGGCGCCGGGTTTCAGCGTTAGCGTTCCCTTGCCGGCGAACGTGACGCGCACGGCCGTGCCGGGCACCGTTGCCGCGCCACCGGCGGATCGTGCGATGACGACATCGGTCAGCGTCAAGGGACCGCGTCCGTACACGTTGCTGATGCGTATGCGCGCGGCGCGCCCCGAGAGCGTCGGGTAGACGATCTGCCTGACGGTGCGGCCCGCGACGTCAGGCGTGCGGTAAAGCGGCGGTGGATTCGGAACGGCGGGGATCGACTGCGGCGCGGTGGCCCAGGCAGTCACCCATGCGCTCGCGACCTGCGTCGGGGCGACGGCGTGTGCGGTGCCGGCACCGCAAATCGAGGCGAACAGTGCCGCCAACAGCGCGCGAGGTGCGCGCGAAGTGAAACTGGAACGCATGAGTACGGAGATCGGACGAGCAGAACAAGCGGCGATTGTGCCTGACTCGCGCGCCTGCGATAAGAGCGCTCGACACTCAACGAATCCCTGGCAGGTGGATCGAAGGATGCCCTGCATCCCCGGCCAAGTACCTGCGGGATTTTTTTCGGTCTAAGAAGCCCGTCTCTGCGCCGTGCTCGTCGCCGCTTCGCGCTGCGCGCGTCGTTACTCGGGACCTCGCGGTGGCCCCACTGCGCCGGCCGGGCTTCAGCACGAATTCCCTATAGCAACGCTCATTACACGGCCAGTGCCTATCAATTGGGCACAGCCGATTGGGCACAGCCGCGCTGCGCGACCCGCGCGTGCAGGATCTGCGGCGTGCGCGTCCCGCGGATGGGTCGATCACGCTCACCCAAACTCGCGCGTTTCAACCGCGGTGCTGGGCGATAATTTGATAACCGGGTTCGGCGTTCTTGCGCGCCGCGCTCTCCGCGTCTTCGTAGGAAAGGAAATGCTCCGCTTCCTCGAACGACGGCGTCAAGCCGACGTCGCCGTCCTCTCCCGGACACAGATAGTGGTCACCGGTCTTCACGAAATAGACGGTAGTCATCGTCGCGATGGGGCTATGGAACCCAACAAAAGTCGATGTCTCCAGTCTAGCAGCCGTCGGACAGGCTGCGAGCCGCCCCCTTTTTCGCGTCATCCGCCGGGCCTCTCGCCGCTCGCTCGGCGCTAAAAAATTTATTGACCGACCGGTCGGTTGGTTTATACTCGCGTCAACATACACCTCACAAAGAGATTGTTCCCATGTACACGCAATCCCTTGATATTCCCGGCAATGTGACGGCGCTCGACGCCGGCGCCGCTATGCCTGAGCAGGACCGCTTCGACGCGGTCATGGCGGATGACGGGAAGATTGAACCGCAGGACTGGATGCCCGACGCCTACCGCAAGACGCTGGTTCGCCAGATTTCCCAGCACGCTCACTCGGAAATCGTGGGCATGCTGCCCGAGGGCAACTGGATTTCGCGCGCGCCGAGCCTCAAGCGCAAGGCGATCTTGCTCGCGAAGGTGCAAGACGAAGGCGGCCACGGGCTCTATCTGTATAGCGCCGCCGAGACGCTCGGGGTATCGCGCGAGGAACTCGTCGACGCCCTGCACAGTGGCCGCGCGAAGTATTCGAGCATCTTCAACTATCCGACGCCCACTTGGGCCGACGTCGGCGTAATCGGCTGGCTCGTCGACGGCGCCGCGATCATGAATCAGATTCCGCTTTGCCGCTGCACGTACGGCCCGTATGCACGCGCGATGATCCGGATCTGCAAGGAAGAGTCGTTCCATCAGCGCCAGGGGTTCGACTCGCTGCTCGCGATGATGAAGGGCACGGATGCCCAGCGCCAGCTCGTCCAGCAGGCCGTCGATCGTTGGTGGTGGCCCGTCCTGATGATGTTCGGCCCGAGCGATAAGGATTCGGTCCACAGCAATCAATCGGCGAAGTGGGGCATCAAGCGGATTTCCAACGACGATCTGCGGCAAAAGTTCGTCGACGCAACGGTCGAGCAGGCAAAGGTGCTCGGCGTCACGCTGCCCGACCCCGACCTCAAGTGGAACGAAGCGCGTGGCCATTACGACTACGGCGCGATCGATTGGGACGAATTCTGGCGCGTCGTCAACGGCGACGGGCCATGCAACAAGGAGCGTCTGGCCACCCGCGTGAAGGCGCACGAGGATGGCGCCTGGGTGCGCGATGCTGCTCTCGCGCATGCCGAAAAAGCCCGCTTGCGCGCGCAGCAGCAAGCGGCGTGACCCGCCGGTCGCGATGTTCGAGTCCAACTATCAGCAAGCATTGCCAAGCATTCAGGAGTGAGTCATGAACAAGGAATGGCCGATTTGGGAAGTGTTCGTGCGCAGCAAGCAGGGGCTGGATCATAAGCACTGCGGCAGCTTGCATGCCGCCGATGCCTCGATGGCGCTGCGCATGGCGCGCGACGTCTACACGCGGCGCCAGGAAGGCGTCAGCATTTGGGTCGTGCCCGCCGCCGCGATCACGGCATCCGATCCGAACGAGAAGGCGGACCTGTTCGAGCCGGCCGGCGACAAGATCTATCGCCACCCGACTTTCTACACGCTGCCCGATGCAGTCAACCACATGTAATCGCGTTATGACGACCACGCCCGACCATCTTTCCTACGTGCTGCGTCTCGCGGACAACGCGCTGATCCTTGGACAGCGCAACGCCGAGTGGTGCGGCCACGGCCCGGTGCTCGAAGAGGACATCGCGCTCGCGAATATGAGCCTCGATCTCATCGGCCAGGCCCGCATGTTGTATTCGCACGCGGCTACGCTCGAACAAGCGCTGACTGGCGCGACGAAGACCGAAGACGACTACGCCTACTTGCGCCCCGAGCGCGAGTTCGCGAACTACACGCTCGTGGAACTGCCGCACCGCGGGCCGCTGGCCAGCACGGCATGCGGCGATCGCGATTACGCGGTGACGATCGTTCGCAACTTCCTTTATACGGCGTTGATGGCGCATGTCTGGGCAGCGCTGGAAGGCTCGAAGGACGCTCAACTCGCGGCGATCGCATCGAAGTCGATCAAGGAGACGCGCTATCAATTGGAGCACGCACGCGATTGGCTCGTGCGGCTCGGCGATGGCACGGACGAGTCGCATCGCCGTGCGCAAGCCGCGCTCGACTTTCTCATGCCGTACACGCGCGAGTGTTTCGCGGCGGACGCGATCGAAGATGCCGTATCCGCTTCGGGCATCGGCGTGCGCGCAGCCGATTTCGAATCGGCCTGGCAGCACGATGTGCAGGCCGCGCTCGACGAAGCGACGCTCACGCTGCCCGCGCCTGTTGCGCATGTCACGACGGGTAAGCACGGCGAGCACTCTGAACACATGGGCTTTTTGCTCGCCGAAATGCAAAGCCTAGCGCGCCAGCATCCGGGCGCGACTTGGTAACTTCGGCAGCGTGCCGGGCGGCGAACCCTTCTCAGCTTTAGGTTAGCGATATGTCGACATCCCCTCACTTTGCGCCAAGCAGCACGGCGCGCGCTCATGCGAACGACGAGATACTCGCGCGGGCGTGGGCGGCGCTCGAATCGGTGCCCGATCCGGAGATTCCGGTGGTATCGATTCGAGAACTCGGTATCTTGCGCGCCGTCGAGCGAGCTGAGGATGGCGCGCTCGAAGTGGTGATTACGCCGACGTACTCGGGATGTCCTGCGATGGCGCATATTGCCGAGGACATCGGGCATGCGCTCGAGCGCGCGGGCTTGACGCAACATCGGATCAAGACTGTTTTGGCGCCGGCCTGGACGACCGACTGGATCACTGACGAAGCGCGCGACAAGCTGCGCGCGTACGGCATCGCACCACCGGGCGGCCGCTGTGACGGCACGCCAGCCGGCAAGCGGGAGCAGGCCATTCGTTTCGTGCCGGGCGCCGGCGCATCTCCCGCCTGCCCGCACTGCGGCTCGGCCCATACCGAACGCTTGTCCCAATTCGGCTCTACGGCCTGCAAGGCGCTTTATCGCTGCCTGGACTGCCGCGAGCCCTTCGATTACTTCAAACCTTACTGAACATGGCGACCCCGATGGCGACTCCGCAATTTCATTCGCTGCGCATCCGCGAGGTGCGGCCCGAGACCGCCGATGCGGTTTCCGTTTCGTTCGAAGTGCCACCTGAGCTGCGCGATGCGTACCGCTTCACGCAGGGTCAATTCGTCACGCTCAAAGCGCACGTCGACGGCGAGGAAACGCGGCGCTCCTACTCCATCTGCGTCGGCGTGACCGATTACGATCGCGACGGCGAATTGCGCATCGGCATCAAACGCGTGCGCGGCGGACGGTTCTCCAACTTCGCGTTCGATACGCTGCAGGCCGGCCACTCGGTCGACGTCATGACGCCTGACGGCCGATTCTTTACCCATCTGAACGCGGAGCAAGGCAAACGATACGTCGCGTTTTCCGGCGGCTCAGGTATCACGCCCGTGCTGGCCATCGTCAAGACGACCCTCGACATGGAACCGCGCAGCACCTTCACCTTGATATACGGCAATCGCAGTGTCGACGCGATCATGTTCGCCGAGGAACTGGAGGATCTCAAGAACCGCTACATGAACCGCTTCGTCCTGTACCACGTGCTATCGGACGATATGCAGGATGTGGATCTGTTCAATGGCGTGCTCGATCAATCGAAGTGCGCCGCGTTCCTCGAAACGCTGATCCCGGCCGAATCGATCGACGAAGCTTTTATCTGCGGCCCGGCGCCGATGATGGACGCGGCGGAGGCAGCGCTTAAGGCTGCGGGTGTCGCCGATTCGAAGGTGCACGTCGAACGCTTCGGCACGCCGCTGCCGCAAGCGGGCGCCCCGGTGGTCGAGATCACCGAGCAAACGCCGGCGGCCGAACTCGAGATCGTCATCGACGGCAATCGCAGCAAAATGCGCCTTCCCTATGAAGGCGCGAGCCTGCTCGACGTCGGCTTGCATGCGGGGCTGGCGCTTCCGTACGCTTGCAAGGGCGGCGTCTGCTGCACATGCAGAGCCAAGGTGCTGGAGGGCGAGGTCAAAATGGACAAGAACTACACGCTTGAACCGCAAGAAATTCGCGACGGCTTCGTGTTGACGTGCCAATGCCATCCCGTCAGCGATCGCGTCGTCGTGAGCTTCGACGAACGCTAAAAGGGCTAGCAGCGGTTAGGCGCGCCTATCGGAGGGGCGCCGCGTTTCGCTTAAACTAGCGACGCGGCGGCCACGGCGCATGACGCGCGCGTCGGGTGCACCGCCCGCCGCGCACGCGAAGGCGATCGATTCTGCGACTCCAACGATTTCGCAATCGCTCGCGCCCCGGCCGGCCTAAAACGACGACGACATCATGGCCCGTACCCGAGCACCCGATCACGAAACCCAGCGCGAGCAAATTCTCGAACTCGCCGCTACCGCATTCGCGCACACCAGCTATCCGAGCACGTCGATGGCGGAACTCGCCGCGGCGAGCGGCACCTCCAAGGCCCGCCTTTATCACTATTACGAGAGCAAGGAAGCGATCCTCTTCGACCTGCTCGATCGCTACACGAAACGGCTCATGCTGATCATCGCCGAAGTCGAGGGCTCGAGCCAGCGGCGCGGCCTGACCGAGCGCGAGACGTTCGCCGAACTCGTTCGCGCCTTCCTAGCCGAGTACGAAACATCGCACAGCCGACACGTGGCGCTGCTCAACGACGTGAAGTACTTGGTGGACACGCAACGCGAAGTGATTCTCGACCGGCAGCGCGACATCGTTGCCGCCTTTGCGCGCCAGCTCGCGCGGGCCTACCCCGAGCGCGTGTCGAAGGAGGACCAGACGGCCGTCACGATGATGGTGTTCGGGATGATCAACTGGACGTTCACCTGGCTCAAGCCTGGCGGCCGCCTGGGCTATCGAGCG
>JBQCDS010000476.1:0-5320 GCA_051961035.1 Trinickia sp.
GTCGGCGCCGTCGTCGACATTGTCGACATCGTCGACGTCGAAATCGGCCAACCGCGGCGCGAACTGCGACACGATCGCGCTGGCCACGTGGTGCGCGCACTCCACGAGATACGCGACGGCGACGACATTGCGGATTCCCTTGCGCCCGTCGTGACGTGGATACCCGAGAAGCGGCGCGGGATCGGTGTGAACTTCGTTCATGAAGGGCTCGGGTAAAAGATCAAAAGGATCGGGAGGGTCAAGAGAATCGGGAGGATCACGGCGCGTCATCCTCGACGTAGGCATGGCCGGCGTCGTGGGTGTACGTGGGCAGGTAATCGCTTTCCAGATTGTGCGTATGCAGATGCTCGCCCTTGGCGATGTCCTGCGTGACATGGCCGATCGGCGCGCCGTACCGCACGACTTTCGCGCCGGCTGGCAACGCGTGTCGTGCGAGCTTGTGCCCGAGCTCGATCGTCGCGGCGAGCACGACCGTCTCACCCTCGATATCGAGGGCGGTACCGGCCGGCAGATTCGTTGCGGCAATGAGGCAATTGTCGCCGGGCGAGAGCAGCAGCACGCGGGAATCGAACTTCGTCATCGTCGGTTACTCCTGGCTGCCGGCCACGCGCGCGATCATCAGCGAGCCCAGAATAATGGCGCCGTAGATCGCTTGAATCCAGAATGACGGCACCTGAGCCAATGTCAGCAGGTTCTGCACCACGCCCAGCAGCAACACGCCCGTGAGCGCGCCGAACATCGTCCCCTTGCCGCCGTCGAGCGAGATGCCGCCGATCACGGCCGCGGCGAACACCGTGAAGATCATGCCGTTACCTTGATTGGCATTGATCGCGCCGACGTAGCCGGTCACGATGATCCCGCCGATCGAGGCAAGCGCGCTGCCGAGCACGAACACGCCCCAGACGACGCGCTCGACGCGAATCCCGGCCGCCCGCGCGGCCTGGGCATTGCCGCCGATCGCATAGAGCGCACGGCCGAAGCGGTGATAGCGCAGCATAAACGCGGCAAAAGCAAAGGCAGCCGCGGCGAGCCAGACCGACAGCGGCAGCCCGAGCACGGTAACGGTTGCGAGCGCGAAGAACGAGTTCGGCATGTCGAACAGCGTGCCGCCCTTCGTTGCCCCCACGAGCATGCCGCGCAAAACGATCAGCATCGCCAGCGTGACGATGAACGCATTCAACCGCAGCCGCACGACGAGCAAGCCGTTGATCCAGCCGATCAGGGCGCCCACGGCGACAATCGCGACAAGGCCCGCCAGCGGCGGCCATTGCCAACCGAAGCCGTTCGATGCCGCCGGCATGACGAGCATGGCGCCCAGCGCGGGGGCGAAACCCACGGTCGATTCGAGCGAGAGATCGAACTTGCCGACGATGACGATCAACGATTCGGCCAGCACGACGAGCGCCAGCGCGGCCGATGCCCCCAGCACGCTCACGAGGTTGGCACGCGTCAAGAAGCTCGGGCTGACCCACGCTCCGACGGCAATCAGCAAGGCCAGCGCGGGCAGCAGCGCCAGATCGCGCCAGCGCGCCAACTCGAGGCGCGGGCGCGGAGCAGGTCCCGCACCGGCCACCGCAAATTCCGCCGCGCGCGCCTGCGCGCCCGGGCTCGACAAACTAGGCTTCATTGAGATCGACTCCTTCGATCGCTGCGATCAATTCGTGGTCAAGCCACCCGGCTGGAAATTCGCGGACGATGCGTCCACGGAACATGACGAGCACACGGTCGCAGCCGCGCAGATCGTCGAGTTCACCGCTGGCAACCACAACGGCGCGCCCCTGCTCCCGCGCGCGTTCGGCCATCGCGAGCAAGGCTTCTTTCGACTTGACGTCGACGCCGGCTGTCGGATCGATCAGCACGAGCACGCGCGGATCGGTCGCGAGCGCTCGCGCCATGACGACTTTTTTCTGATTGCCGCCCGACAGCCCCGAGACAGGTGCGAGCGGCCCCGGCGCGACGATGCCGAGCGTGTCGATCGCCTCGCGCGCGAGCGCGGCCTTGGCCGACGGGCGCACGATTCCGAACCGCGCGAGCTTGCGCGCGAGCGTCATCGTCGCGTTTTCGGCGATCGACTGCGTGAGCACGAGCCCTTCCCTGTGGCGGTCCTTCGGCACGCAGCCGATACCCGCATCGAGCGCGGCGGGTACATCGCCGTACGGTAGCGTGACGCTCGCCGTGCCACCGGCTTCGAACACGCGCACGCTGCCGGCATGCGGGCGCCGCAAGCCGGCGATCGCTTCGGCCACGCTCGTGCGGCCACTGCTGGTGGCGCCGGTCAAGCCGATCACCTCGCCGCGCCGCACGTCGAACGAGACGGCTGCGAAGTCCTCGCCCGACAGCGCGTGGACACCTAGCGCGAGCGGCGCATCGGTGAGCGGTGCCCGGCGCGACGCATCGGCGCACGCCACGCCGCCGGCCTCGCCCGTCATCGCTTCGATCAGCGCTTCTCTCGGCAGCCGATCGACGCTCGAGGTCAAGATCCGGCGCGCATCGCGCAAGACGGTGACGGCCTGGCAAATCTCGTACACCTCTTGCAGATGATGCGAGATGAACAAAAACGTGACGCCTTCGCGTTGCAGCTCTTCGATGCGGCAAAAGAGCCGCTTGATTTCATCGCCGTCGAGCTGTGCCGTCGGCTCGTCGAGGATGATGAAGCGTGCGCCATGCGATAGCGCCCGCGCGATCTCGACAAGCTGCCGCGCCTCGACGCCGAGATCGCCGCAGCGCGCGTCCTCGCGCACGTCGATGCGCCAATGATCGAGCAGCGCGCGCGCCTCGCGCCGCATCGCGCGCCAATCGATGATTCCGCGCCGCGCGGGCTGCCGATTCACGAACAGATTCTCGGCCACGCTCAGCTCGGGGATGACGGTGGAGTGCTGATAGACGCATGCCACGCGTTCGCGCCAGGCATCGCGATCGCCGAGCGGCGGCGCAACCTCGCCGCCGAATCGGATTTCGCCCTGATCGGGTTTGCGCAAGCCCGTGAGCAACGACACGAGCGTGGATTTGCCCGCGCCGTTGCGGCCGACGAGCGCGTGCGATTCGCCCGGCATTACGCGCAGGCAGACATCGGCCAGCGCTGTCGTCGACCGGAAGCGCTTGGTGGCGCCGCGCGCTTCGACGACAGGCGGCGGCTTTGCCCCGGTTGCTTCGCTAAACTGAGAAACGACTGGCATGTCAGACTCGCATCCGCATCGTTCGAGGGTTCGATGAACTCGCGCCCGAGAAAGGCGCGATCGCATCACTTGAGCGTGTTGCCCCACAGATTCTTGTCGTCGACGTTCGCCTTGGTGACGAGCGGTGCCGGCAGTTGATCTTCGAGAATCCCGGGCGCGAGTTGAATGATCGTGCTGCCGTGATCGGTCGGCCCCGGCTTGAACGTCTTGCCGGCGAGCGTTTCCTTCATGTACCAAAGGCCGTACTTCGCGTAGCTATCGGCGGGCTGCGAGACGGTCGCATCGATTTCGCCCTTGCGGATCGCGTCGAACTCTTGCGGAATGCCGTCGTTGCTGACGATGACGATATGCTTCGGATTGCCGGCCGGGAACAGCATGTGTTTGCGCTTGAGCGTCTGGAGCGTCGGCGACAAATACACGCCGCCCGCTTGCATATAGATGCCCTTCACATCGGGGTTCGCCGTCAAGAGGCTATCGAGCGCGGATGCCGCCACATCGCCCTTCCAAGCGGCCGGAATCTCGAGCAGGTGCAGCTTCGGATAATGCGTTTTGATGCACGAGCGGAACGCCTCGGACCGATCGCGGCCGTTCACCGACGCGAGATCGCCCATGATCTGCACCACCTTGCCCGACGGCACGTGATCGCCGATGTACTTGCAGGCTTTCTCGCCGTAGGCACGGTTGTCCGCGCGCACGACCATGGCGACCTTGCCCTGTGTCGGTGCGACATCGACCGCGACGACGGGCACGTGCTTGTTCGACGCGGCATCGAGCGCGCGGCTGATGGCCGCCGAATCGAGCGGCCCCGTCACGATGCCTTTGACGCCTTGATTGAGCAGATTGTTGATATCGGTGATCTGCTGGGCCGGATCGCCGTTGGAATTCACGGGCGAAAGCATGTCGAGGCCCAATTGCTTCGCATACTGCGGCAGATAGTTGTTGTACGCCTGCCAGAACGGCGAAGTCAGCAACGGCAGATTCGCGCCGATGGTCTCCGCCGCCTGCGCTGACGGCGCCGTCGCGCTCACCGCGCCGATCACGGCGAGCGCGCCTGCCAACGCCACGCCGGCGCGCCGCACGCGCGGCGCAACACAACACACTGCACGCATTGCCCATTGCCCGGCGTCAACCGGTTCGATGCTCGATGTCATAGTCGTCTCCTGGCCCAGCTCGGCGAATCCGCACTGCTTGGGCTCCATGCTTGGCGGTGATGCGTCGGCAAGACGCAACGTGACGGGCTCAACCGACCCGGTTCTTGCACCGCTCTGCGGCGGCTTCGATATGCTGCATTCTTTTCCGGCAATCGGATACGACCCACGTGCGTCGTTCCGCATGCGCTGCTGGCGCATCGATCGACCGATGCACATATTCATGGATGAACTTATTATTCATATACGGACGATAGGACGTCAAGCATGTCCTGCGCCCGTGTTTTCCCTTACTCTGAAATCCTATGAGCCGACACCGACAGTGAAAACCGCCAAGCCATCCACATTGGGCGAGAACGCGCCCGAGGGCGCGCTCGACGAAGCCGAGCGTTATCGGGCCCCTGCGCTCGACAAAGGGTTGGACATCCTCGAATTGCTGTCCGAGCAAAAGGACGGGCTCACGCGGGCCGAAATCATGAAAGCGCTCGGGCGCAACGCGAGCGAGATTTATCGGATGTTGGAGCGGCTGGTCGCGCGGCAGTACGTCGTGCGTTCGGCGGGCGGCGATCGATACTCGCTGAGCTTGAAGTTGTTCGCGCTCGCGCACCGCCATCCGCCGATAAACCGTTTCATCGCGGCTGCACTGCCGGTGATGCAGGCGTTCGCGGAGCAAGCGGAGCAGTCTTGCCATTTGACCGTCTACGATCGCGGCAACCTGCTCGTGATCGCGCAAGTCGACGGGCCCGGCACATGGGGGCTATCGATTCGCCTGGGCTCTCGCGTGGGATTGATCGATACAGCATCGGGGCAAGTCATGCTCGCGTTCCAGAACGAGCTGGAACGCGAGCGAATGCTGACCGAACATACGAAGGTGAAAGGTGAAATCGCGCTCGGCGGCGCGGCGCTCGCTTCGACGTTTGCCGCGATCCGCGAGCGCGGGCACTTGCGCAAGGACAGCGCGCAGACCTTCGGCGTCACCGATGTGACGTTCCCGAT
>JBQCDS010000477.1:0-5010 GCA_051961035.1 Trinickia sp.
GGCTTGACGGCAGACGATCCAGCCCATATCGCCGGGCTGAGGATCGCGCAGGATATAAGTGCGTTCGGTCTCCCCGAGTAGTGCCTCGATTTCAGTCATCGCATCGATCAATTGCTGTTGAGCCGGCTCACGCAGCTGTTCGAGCATGGCGGCAACCTCGCGTTTCGATGCATCGTTCAGCGGTTGAAACGTCGCGCGTCCGGCGTCCGTCAATTGCAACTGCGCGATGCGGGCATCGGCGGCCGAGCGCACTTTTGCCAGCAACCCCTTCTTTTCGAATCCTGAGATGACGCGGCTCACGTAGCCGGCGTTCAGACCCAACTCACGGCATAGATCCGCCGACGTCATACCTTCGCGGTGCGCCAGCTCATAAAGAATGCGCACCTCCGTCAGCGAAAAATCGCTTTCGAGCAAGTGCTCGTGCAGCACGCCGATTCGGCGGGTGTAAAAGCGATTGAACCGACGGACGGTTTCCGTGCGTTCTTCAAGCTGGCGCGTGGACATAACAGGGCTTGCCTTTTAGTTGCCGATGGCAGATTTATAGTTGCCTTAGGCAACAATGTCAATCGATTTCAGCGCGCCGATGGTTTTCGGTGCCGACCGTCACTAGCGTAGAACCGGGCGGCTGGATTTGTTTCCTTGCTACTCTATGCCCCATCGCCTAGCGAGCCATCCAACGAACATCAGAGACCTCCATGAAATTCGACGCCATTGTGCTGGGCGCTGGCATCGTCGGTGTATCGGTTGCCGATCATTTACAACAACGCGGGCTGGCCGTCGCGCTCGTGGATCGCAAAGCGCCGGGCAACGAGACATCCTTCGGCAACGCCGGGCTGATTCAACGAGAGGGCGTCTACCCGTACGCCTTTCCGCGCGCAATGAGCGATCTTCTGCGCTATGCGCGCAATCAGTCGCTCGACGTTCGCTATCACCCGAACGCGATGCTCGAACTCGCGCCGTTTCTTTGGCGATACTGGCGCAACTCGCATCCGGCGCGGCACGCGCAAATCGCTCGATCGTATGCGACGCTCATCGAGCACTGCGTGACCGAGCACCGCGCACTGGCGGCGCAAGCGGGTGCAAGCGATCTCATCCGCCCGACGGGCTGGATGAAGGTCTTCCGAACCCACGCAAAACTCGATCACGAACGCTCGGTCATCGAGCGATGGCGCCGCGAGTATGGTGTTGAGTTCGAAGCGATCGAACCGGCTCGCCTGCGACAGATCGAGCCCGACCTCGATGAATCGCTCGTTGGCGCTTTGCGATTCACACAAGCCGAATCGGTCAGCGATCCCGGTGCGCTCGTCACCGCTTACGCGCGTCATTTCGAGTCCATCGGCGGGCGCCTGTTCGTCGGGGATGCCGATACGCTGCGTGATGGTTGGTCGATTGAAACCGCCGAGCAGGGGAGAATCGAAGCGAAGCGTGTCGTGGTTGCATTAGGCCCTTGGTCCGGGCCCATGGCCGCGCGGCTCGGGTATCGACTGCCGCTGGGCGTCAAGCGCGGCTATCACATGCATTACGAGGCAAAGTCGCAAGCGCAATTGAATCACCCGGTGCTCGATATCGAGAACGGCTACCTTCTCGCGCCGATGGCGCGCGGTATCCGGCTGACGACGGGCGCCGAACTCGCGCATTGCGACGCACCCAAAACGCCCGCGCAATTGGCTGCGGTCGAGCCGATCGCGCGCGATTTGTTTCCGCTCGGCGCGCGCCTCGACGACGAGCCGTGGATGGGCCGGCGCCCGTGCACGCCCGACATGCTGCCGATCATCGGCCCGGCGCCCCGCCACGAGAACATGTGGTTTGCGTTCGGGCATGCGCATCATGGATTGACGCTCGGGCCGATCACCGGCCGGCTGTTGGCGCAAATGATCGCCGGCGACGAGACGATCGTCGATCCTCATCCTTTCCGAGTCGATCGGTTCCAATGAACGTAAGTGAGTTGTCCTAACGGTCGCGCGTCGCACCCGATAGCTTGAACACCGACACGGCGCCATCGCGAGCACCATTTCGTAGTACTTAAGGGCGACACCGAGGAACAATCGTTGCGGCAGCACCTCAGTGCAGGCCTGCGCCGCACCGGTATGGGACGCCCAAATACATCACACTGTGATATATATAGGCCCATTGGCCGAAGCCCTTCGGCCGCTCGAAAAGGGATGTTCATGAGCGATGACAAAGGCGATTTCGCAACCGATGTCCGGCTTTTGCGGATTAGCGCGATCGCGGCCGCCGGCGGTGCGTTGAGCACGCTCGCCGCGTATTTTCTTTTGCACCTGATTCATTTCTTTACCAACCTATTCTTTTTCCAGACGCTGTCGACGGCGAACCGCCCGCCGTCGGCAAACACGCTGGGCTGGTTCGTTGTGGCCATGCCCGTGATCGGTGGCCTGCTGGTAGGCCTCATTGCTCGTTTCGGTTCGGAACAGATTCGCGGTCACGGTATTCCGGAAGCCATCGAAGCCATCTTGTTCGGCAAGAGCAAGATGTCCCCGAAAGTGGCGGTGCTCAAGCCGCTCGCCTCGGCGATCGCGATCGGCAGCGGCGGGCCGTTCGGTGCCGAAGGCCCGATCATCATGACGGGCGGGGCAATCGGTTCGCTCATTGCACAGTACTTTCATCTAACGAGTGCCGAAAGAAAGGCGCTATTGGTAGCCGGGGCCGTGGCCGGCATGACGGCGGTGTTCGGCACGCCGGTGGCGGCCGCGCTGCTCGCGATCGAGTTGCTTCTGTTCGAATTGCGGCCCCGAAGCCTCTTGCCGGTGGCCATCGCCTGCGCCGTCGCCGGATTCACGCGTCCGCTGCTGCTGGGATCGGGGCCACTGTTTCCGTTGCATACGGCGGCGCTCGGCCCGATCGGCTTGCTTTCGTCCGCTATTGCGGGCGTTATCGCGGGTGCATTGTCGTGGGGTTTGTCCAGCTGGCTGTATAAGGTTGAAGACACGTTCGCCAAGCTGCCGATCCATTGGATGTGGTGGCCCGCGCTGGGCGCGATCGCGGTCGGTATCGGCGGGTATTTTCAACCGAGAACGCTGGGCGTCGGTTACGACGTCATTGGCGATTTGCTGCAAGGGCACCTCTTGCTGCACGCCGTTATTTCGATCGTCATCATCAAGGCCATCATCTGGGTGATCGCGCTGGCATCCGGCACATCGGGCGGCGTACTCGCGCCATTGCTGATGATGGGCGCGGGCGTCGGCGCCATCGCCGCTCCCTATATGCCGGGCGGCGATCCTGCGGTTTGGCCGCTCATTTTCATGGCCGCCGCGCTCGGCGGGATGATGCGCGCGCCGATCATGGCCGCGGTATTCGCTTTCGAGTTGACGGGCGACGCCAATGCGTTGTTGCCGTTGCTGGCTGCCGCGTCGGTGGCATATGGGTTTACGGTGTTGCTCATGCGCCGTTCGATTCTTACCGAGAAGATCGCGCGGCGCGGCTATCACATCTATCGCGAGTACAGCATCGATCCGCTTGAAAGACATTACGTTGAGGAAGTCATGACGCGCAGCGTGGCGACGATCGATGCGAAAACGCCGATCGCCGATGTGCTGCGAGATTACTTTGGCGCAAAGCAGAAGTTTCGGGCGTACCCGGTGGTTCGCTCGGGCAATCTCGTGGGAATCATCGATCGGGCGCTGCTCGATCGCGCTCTGATCGAAAACGCGAATGCCCCGGTGGGCATCATATTCGACCAATCGCCGCCGGAGGTCGCCCTACCTGGCGAAACGTGCCGAAACGTCGCGGCGCGCTTGGCAGTGAAGGGGCTCGATCGCGTTCCGGTGGTAGAGAGCGAGAAGACGTATCGGCTGCTAGGCATTGTCTCGCGCTACGACTTGCTCAAGCCGTCGACGGTCGTGTTCGCCGAGGAGCGCGAACGCGAACAGTTCCGGCATCTTTGGAGCACGGCGGATGCAGGCGCTGCTTCGCCTCATCGCGATGAAGACACAGCGAAGGAGCCCGTGGGCGTGGCGCGTCAAAAAATTTCGGTGCGCGAACCTGGGGAGGTCGCGGGGCGCAAGGGCAAATCCAACGCAGGCAGGTCCGCTGCTTCGTAGCTTCGCGATGTTCCGCATGGGTTTCTTGCCCTATGCTTGCCCCATTCTTGCCCCAGCACGTTTCATGATCGACAATCACGCGATTGGGTCAGGAGACAGGGGATTGCAATGGGACAAGCGAAGCAACGCGGCTCGAAGGATGAACGGGTCGCCCAAGCGAAGGCGAAGATAGACGCATTGCGTCCGGAGAAACTGGTGTGCGGTTCTTGCAAGACTTCGTTCGCCAATTTCGAATCCATCGGCACACGCAATATGCCGGGCATCCATGCGGCGTTCGGCGGCGTCTGCCCTTCGTGCGGGGAAACCGTCCTTGCCTTCAGCGGCGAAAAGCAGGCCGTGGCCAATGCGATGATCGCGTGGCAGGACGCCATGGAAAGCGAAGGCAAGCTCGGTAAGCAGTCGCGCAGCGGTGAGCACGTGCCGTTCGAAGACAACGAAAATCCGAATGAGTGAACGGCATCGAGGCAGCGATATGACGGTGCGATATCGACACTACAAAGGCGGGATCTACGAACTCGTGTGCGAGGCGACGATGGAGGCGGATCACACGCCGCTCGTCGTCTATCGGGCGTCTGACGGATCGATCTGGTGCCGTCCGAAGGCGGTGTTCTTCGAGTGGGTGGAAGTGAACGGAGCGAAAGTGCAGCGCTTCGTCGAAATCGACTCATAGCGGGTACGGCATGAGTGGCCGCTGCGCCGCGCGTACCTCAGTACAACGATTTAACCGCGACTACGGAAACGCAGTATTGGCGCAGACAATTGGCTCGCCTAGAGTGTGCCGATGTCGACACGACCCAGGTGTCGATCTTTCCTTCTCTCACAAGGAGCATCGTCATGTCGCTGGCCCCAATCGGCGGGTATTCACCGTCCCCCTATGAAATAGGGGGCGCGGATCTCACTCAAGCGCAAAAGGATATCAACGAACTGAACGCGCTGAAGGTGACACAAAACG
>JBQCDS010000478.1:0-5868 GCA_051961035.1 Trinickia sp.
CTTATCGTGAGAGTCAACGAACGGGAAGTTAGCGTCTGCCCCTTTCCACATCCTTAGTTGGTTGTAGTACACAAAATCAGGTGTTGCGTGTGCCCCCAGTGCGGTGTTGCTGAACGGCTCAGCCACATAAAACGCAGCGTAGTTTCCATTCCGAGCAGCCATCTATCTCCCCCATGGATGCGATACGGTTGCAGTATATAAGATCGCCTTAAGTTTCATAGCCGCGAACGGCCGCGTCGGGTCGTTCAGCGACCGGCAGGGACGGCCGTATCCCCGCGAAGAGTGTCGGCCGTCCGGATTTTTTCACGAACTGCGGCAGTAATTTTTCACTTACCTGGCACAGTTTTCACTATCTGTGGCAACCGACACATCAATCAAACATCAATATTCCCCGCCCTCAACGCATTGCTTTCAATAAACGCTCTCCGAGGCTCAACGTCATCTCCCATGAGCGTGGTAAAGATCCCATCGGCGGCAATCGCGTCCTCGATCTGCACGCGCAGCAAGCGCCGCACGTTCGGATCCATCGTCGTTTCCCACAGCTGCGCGGGGTTCATCTCGCCCAGCCCCTTATAGCGCTGCTTCGAAACATTGCGCTCGGCATCGGCAATCAACCACCGCATGGCCGACTTGAAATCCGTCACCGCCATGCTGCGCTCGCCACGCTTGATCAACGCACCCGCGCCAATCAATCCCTTGAACAAATTGGCCGTGCTCAACAGCTGCTGATAATCGGCCGTGATCAAGAAATCCGCGTCAATCACCGATTTCTTCACATTGCCATGATGGCGACGCTCCACCACGAGCGACCGAAGCTCGCGCACCGCGTCATACATCGCATGAGCCGTCACCTCCGGCTTCAACGGATTGCTTTGCAGCGCCTTTTCCAACGCCTTGGCCGAGGCATCCGCCCCCGCTTCGCTCGTCAAATCGATCGTCACGCCATCCATCACCGCCTCGAGCGCCTGAGCGTCGTAAAGCCGGCTCAAGCGCTCCACCACCGCTTGAGAGAGCAAATACGAACGCGCCAACTCGCCCAGCGCATCGCCGGCGATCGGCGCGGCGCCTTCGGCCGGCACGAGCTCCGAACCTTGCAACGCCAGCCGCAGCATGTGCGCATTCAACTCCGCGCCATCCTTCAAATAACGCTCGTCCTTCCCAGCCTTCACCTTATAAAGCGGCGGCTGCGCGATGTAGATATACCCGCGCTCGATCATCTCAGGCATCTGCCGATAGAAGAACGTCAGCAGCAGCGTACGAATGTGCGCGCCGTCCACGTCCGCATCGGTCATGATGATGATCCGGTGATAGCGCAGCTTATCGAGGTTGTAGTCTTCCTTGCCGATACCGCAGCCGAGCGCCGTGATCAACGTCACAATCTGTTCCGAAGAAAGCAGCTTGTCGTACCGCGCTTTCTCCACGTTCAGCACCTTGCCGCGCAGCGGCAAGATCGCTTGGAACTTACGATCGCGCCCTTGCTTGGCCGATCCGCCCGCCGAATCGCCCTCGACGATATAGATTTCCGATTTGGCCGGATCCTTCTCCTGGCAATCGGCCAGCTTACCGGGCAGCCCCACGCCATCGAGCACGCCCTTGCGCCGCGTCATCTCGCGTGCCTTGCGAGCCGCATCGCGCGCACGCGCCGCATCGACGATCTTGCCGCAGATGATCTTCGCGTCGTTCGGCGTTTCGAGCAGAAACTCCTCGAGCGCCTTCGCCACGACTTCTTCCACGGGTGCACGCACTTCCGACGACACGAGCTTGTCCTTCGTCTGCGAGCTGAATTTCGGCTCGGGCACCTTCACCGATAGCACACACGACAAGCCTTCGCGCATGTCGTCGCCCGATGTCTCGACCTTTGCCTTCTTGGCGATCTCGTGATCGGCGATGTACTTGTTCATCACGCGCGTCATGGCCGCACGCAAGCCCGTGAGGTGCGTACCCCCATCGCGCTGCGGGATGTTGTTCGTGAAGCACAACACGCTTTCGTTGTAGCTGTCGTTCCACTGCATCGCGACTTCCACACCCACGCCGTCCTTCTCGCCGGTGATATGGAAGATCGTCGGATGCAGCACTTGCTTCGACTTGTTGATGAACTCGACGAAGCCCTTGACGCCCCCACCGAGCGCAAAATTGTCTTCCTTGCCCGAACGCTGATCGGTCAAGCGAATGCTCACACCGTTGTTCAGGAACGAAAGCTCACGGATACGCTTTGCCAGAATGTCGTAGTGATACTCGACCGAGCCGAAGATCGTCTCGTCGGCCATGAAATGCACTTCGGTGCCGCGATTCTCGGTTTCGCCGACGAACTGCATCGGCGACACGCGCTCACCATCCACTTCCTCGATCACGCGGTTTTGCGGCACGCCACGGTGAAATTCCATGAAGTGCTTCTTGCCGTCGCGGCGCACGGTCAAGCGCAGCCAGCTCGATAGCGCGTTCACGCAAGACACGCCGACGCCGTGCAAGCCGCCCGATACCTTGTAGCTGTTCTGGTCGAACTTGCCGCCCGCGTGCAGTTCCGTCATCACGATCTCGGCGGCGCTGCGCTTCGGATCGTGCTTGTCGTCGCGCTTGATGCCCGTCGGAATGCCGCGGCCGTTGTCGGTCACGCAAATCGAGTTATCCGCGTGGATGATCACGTGGATGTCGTTGCAATACCCAGCCAACGCTTCGTCGATCGAGTTGTCGAGT
The DNA here is from genome assembly GCA_051961035.1 of Trinickia sp. GTDB lineage: Bacteria > Pseudomonadota > Gammaproteobacteria > Burkholderiales > Burkholderiaceae > Trinickia. Next base: position 2,695 of record JBQCDS010000478.1, read on the forward strand.
ACCTCGAACACGAGGTGATGCAAACCGGTGCCGTCCGACGTGTCGCCGATGTACATCCCGGGGCGCTTGCGCACCGCTTCCAAACCCTCGAGGATCTGGATGGACGAGGCGCCATAGCTGTTGTCGGGTTGCGTATTGTGCTGTTCGCTCATGGATATCTTCCGGTTCTGCATTCACTGCGGTTGTGCCGCGCAATACATCGAACGCCTAAGAAAAAACCAGGCAGCGGCACTGGAATTCTCGCGCCCCGCGAACGGGGCCGGCGTTGGGTGGCGCATTTCGTACGCCCTATAAGAAACGCCAAAGGGGCGCTGCGCCCCTTGGTTTCTTCTTCGTATCGGTCAAAGTCAGATGCGCATCGGCATGACGACGTATTTGAATTCGTCGTTCTCGGGAATCGTGATCAACGCGCTCGAGCTGGCGTCGCCGACGCTCACTTGCAGCATGTCCACCTTGAGATTCGCGAGCACGTCGAGCAGATACGTGACGTTAAAGCCCATGTCGATCACATCGCCTTGGTAGGCGATTTCCAACTCTTCCTGCGCTTCTTCCTGATCGGCGTTCGTCGACATGATCTTGAGCTGACCCGGCTCGATCACGCAGCGCACACCCTTGAACTTGTCCGACGTCAGAATGGCCGCGCGCTGCAACGAACGCTGCAATTCATCGCGGCCGATCACGAACGTGTTCTTGTGCGCCTTCGGAATCACCCGCTGGAAGTCGGGGAACTTGCCCTCGACGAGCTTCGAGACGAGTTCCACTTGGCCGAACGTAAACTTCACCTGCGTGGAGGCGATATCGATCCTCAACGTATCGTCGATGTCTTCCAGCAAACGCTGCAACTCGAGAATCGTCTTGCGCGGGATGATCACTTCCTGGCGCGGGAAGTCGCCCTCGATCTTCATCGACGAGAACGCGAGGCGGTGGCCGTCGGTGGCCACGGCCATCAACTGGCCGCCATCCACGACGAGCAGCATCCCGTTCAGGTAGTAGCGGATGTCTTGCTGCGCCATCGCGAAATAGACCATGCCGAGCAACTGGCGGAATGTCTTTTGCGGGACGGTCAGGCTCGCGCCGTAATCCTTGGCCTGGGCGACCGTTGGGAATTCGTCGGCGGCCAAGGTTTGCAGCGCGAAACGGCTCTTGCCCGATTGGACGGTCAACCGCTTGTCGGCCAGCGACAGGCTCACCTGGCCGTCGGGCATTGCGCGCAGGATATCGAGCAGCTTGCGCGCGGCGACCGTCGTGGCGATCGATTCGCCGCCAACGCCGAAATCGGCGCGCGTCGTGATTTGCAACTCGAGGTCAGTCGACAGAAACGACACATCGGGGCCGTTCTTGGTGATCAGCAAGTTTGCGAGGATCGGCAACGTATGGCGACGTTCGACGATGCCGCTCACGGTTTGCAGCGGCCTTAGGAGGTTGTCTCGTTCGGTCTTGACCAGTTGCATAGGGTTCCTTCGTTGATATGACGGCAAACTCCGTCTCACCCGGCAGTTCATGCGACGAAAGCGCTCATACCCCGCATTTAATGCGCACCTTCGCCTTCCTGCCCGCGCGTTGTTCCCGCGCTTTCATCCCCGCCTCGCTCGCGCCGCGAAGCACGGGGGGCCAAACCTATATTGTGCCTGAAAAAACGACCGATCCCGCCAAATGCGGGAAGGCGGGAGCGCGCGACCGGGGAGCGACGGTGGCTCGCCCGCTCAGCCCTTCAGCGTCTGTTCGAGCACGTGCAGTTCGTGGTTGAGCTGCGCGTCCTTGCCGCGCTCGTCGGCGATCTTGCGCACGGCGTGCAATACCGTGGTGTGATCGCGCCCGCCGAACAGCTCGCCAATCTCGGGCAGGCTCTTTTGCGTCAACTCCTTGGCGAGATACATGGCGATTTGCCGCGGCCGCGCGATGTTGGCCGGACGCTTCTTCGAATACATGTCGGCCACTTTGATGTTGTAGAAGTCGGCGACGGTCTTTTGGATGTTTTCCACGGAGATCTGGCGGTTTTGTACCGTCAGCAGATCCTTGAGCGCTTCCTTCGTCAGCTCGATCGTGATCTCGCGGCCATGAAACTTCGAATACGCGAGGATTTTGCGCAGGGCGCCTTCGAGCTCGCGCACGTTCGATCGCAAATGCTTGGCGACGAAGAATGCGACGTCTTCCGACAGGCTCACGCCCTCCGATTGCGCCTTGCGCATCAGGATCGCCACGCGCATTTCGAGCTCGGGCGGCTCGATCACCACCGTCAAGCCGGAATCGAAGCGCGAGATGAGCCGATCGTCGATGCCCGAGATTTCCTTCGGGTACGTATCGCTCGTGATGATGACCTGCGCCTTGTTCGCGACGAGCGCCTCGAACGCGTAGAAGAATTCTTCCTGCGTCCGCGATTTGCCCGAGAAGAACTGAATATCGTCGATCAGCAGCAAATCGAGCGAATGGTAGTAGCGCTTGAAATCGTCGAACGCCTTGCGCTGATACGCCTTCACGACATCGGACACGTATTGTTCGGCGTGGATGTAGCGGATGCGCGCACCCGCTTTGTCTTGCAGCAATTGGTTCCCGATGGCGTGAATCAGGTGCGTCTTGCCCAGGCCCACGCCGCCGTACAGGAACAGCGGGTTGTACGAAATGCCCGGATTATCGGCCACCTGGATCGCGGCCGCGCGGGCCAGCTGATTGGCCTTACCGGTCACGAAATTGTCGAACGTCAGCACCGGATTGAGTTTCGAGCGCTCGTACATCGATTCCGTTTCGGCGCTGCCCGGCGCGGCGCCGGAGCCCGGACGCCAGGTGCGGCGCGCAGCCGCTGCTTCGTGCGCATCGACGCTCGGCAGATCGAGATCGGCGGCGTCATCGAGTGCGCCGTTCACCGCGGGGCTTGCACCTTGGCTAGCGCTGAAGCCGCCCGCCGTCCCCGCCCTAGGGCCGCCTGGCGCGGACATTCCGGCACCGGCACTGCCGTCGGGCGCGAGGCCCGCCGCGTTCATGGCGGCGGCCGCCGAGGCCGGGACGCGGGGCAGCGGCACCGAAGACGGCGCGCCGGCGCTCGGGCGCATGCCCGCCTTCGGATCGAGAACGAATTGCACTTCGATGGGCGCCTGCCAAAAATCGCGGGCGAGATCGGAGATACGGCCCGAAAACTGGCTCTTGACCCAGTCGAGCTTGAAGCGGTTCGGCGCGGCG
>JBQCDS010000479.1:0-7910 GCA_051961035.1 Trinickia sp.
CGCGGCGGTGCCGGCCAGGCCTGCGCCGATAATGGCTACTTTCATCGATCTCTCCTTTGAGAAAAATGATTAGGACTGCTAATCGAGCGCCGTACGCGCTCGACACCGACTGCAAGCTTCGCGTTTCAGCGGTAGCGGATCAGATAGTTCAGCGCCAGGTTGACGGGACGCGTCTCGGACGCCACGCGCGGCTGGCCATGCGTGCCGTCCGGCTCGATCGACGTCGTTGCCTGCGGTACCGGGTTCTGGATCAGCGGCGGCGCCTCGCCCGGTTGGAACTCGGGACTCGGTGACATCATGGTCGCGACGTAATCATGCTCGTGGCCTTGGAACGCATCGGCTTCGATCGAGCCGACGTGCCCGCCGCTCGCGCCCCCCTTCGCACTCGCCTGACGGGCCGCGGCATCCGGATCGCGCGCCGTCCCGTCATCGACGCCGCGCACGAAGCGCCCGCGCAGGTCGGGCACGCGAAATTTCTTCGTCTGCTCGTCGATGCCGAAGCTGTTGCCGATCACGCCGTATAGCTCCCAGTACTCGGCGCAGGCGTACTCGCTGCCGTCGCAATACAGCCAGCCCTGGCGCGCAAGGGTTGCCTTGATGTGCGCGATCGTTTCGGCGGTGCCGTCGGTGCCGGCCAGCAGGCCGGCATAGGCCACCACCATACCGATCGGGCAACCGTGCGGCTCAACGCGTATCGTCGCAAATGCCGTCATGATCGATCCAGGGATTCGTCGTCAAGGAAGCGGGGAAGCAAGGCAGCGCATCGCCCTCTTGCAGATAAAGCAGCGGCAACGGCAAGCGCAGCGTCCAGGGCGGCGTCGCAGCAGGCATCGACGCATTGCTCGTGCGCTGCTCTTCCAGCAGCGGCACGGTGGATTCAGTGACGGGCACCTGCGCCGCAAAGCCGTTCGACGGGATGGCGGGAGCCGGCCAACTCGGCTGCCATTGCAGGGCGTACAGCAGCTCTGTCTGGCGCGCCGGCTTCAACGGCAGCAGCACGGCGGCTGCCGTTGCGTGGAGAAACGCTTGGAACAAGCGCGCCGATGCCGATTCGGTGCATGCTCGGCTTTCAGCCGAGTCGGCGGGGTATGGACTCGTCACGCCGCCGGGCGAGTCGTAGTACCAGCTCATCGATGACCATTCGATGCACGCGTCCCAGACCGAGGCGCCGAAAGCGGATCGCGTACTGGAAAGCAATGCGATCGATTCGCGCTTGAGCGTTTCGCGTTGGATCTCGTCTGTGCGCCCGGCGCTCGCAAGCTCGATGCGGCGCGAGAGCTCGGCGTCGTAGGCGCGCATGCGTGCCTGCCACGCGTCGAGGAGCCGGTTGTAGACGCGCATTTGCCAATCCACCATCAGCGGATCGACCGTCGCCTGCGTGGTCGGGTCGGTCAACCGCACCCGATTGCAGCTAAGCTCGACGCTTAGGCCGAACAGCGGCGCATCTGTGATGACGGTGACGGGCACCGGGCCCGTGAGGCCGATGGCCGAATCGGCGAGCGTCGTCGTCTGAAGCCAAGCAGGCGGCGGCGCGGGCGGTAGTGCCGTTGGCGCACCAACGCTGTCCGACGATGCCGCGGACGGCACCGAAATCGTCACCTCCGAAGGCTTCGTGGGCCCGTGCGCGGGCAAATCGTAGCCGCCGACGTTCGCCACGATGCCGAACGACGCGTCGGCCAGTGCGAGCGATGCCTTACCCGACGCAACGGCATAACCTGGAGGCACCGTAAGCAGCGAGGCGTCGGCCACCGTCGCTCGATTCACTTGTGCGCTGACGACGATGGGCTCGACGGGCGGCGCCGGCAGATCGGTCAGACCGTATTGCGCGCCGAAGCGCTGATAGTTCGTCGGCGTGATCGACGCATAGCCCTGACCGTCCGGCGTGGAAAACGCGGGCAGCGGCGCGGGTCGCTCGAGCGCAACGGGCCCGCGCGCCGCGACTTCTCCGATCCATTGCCGTGCGGGCGACTCGACCTCCAATGCCAGCACGATTCGCCCGCCCTGCCGCTTGAGCCACACACGCATCAACCGATCGACCCACCGATAGACGCCGACGAGGCGCCCACCTTGCGCGTTATCGATGCATTGCGACGCCCGCATCTCTCGCCATTCGCGCCAGACTTCGCTGCGCTGGCGGCTCGCACGATCCGCCCACTTGCGCACAGCCGCCTCGCTCATGCGCTGCATGAGATGCGCGGCGCTGTTCGCATCGAGCGCGAGCCGCGCGCCGCCCTCGGCGGCCGAGCCCGACAACATCAGGTTCAGATTGCTGTAGCTCGGCGTGACATCGCTCAGATTGCGCACGCCTGCTTCGGCGCTCATCAGCTCTTTGAGGGTGTCCGCGAGTTCATTGGCCGCCTCTCGCCGCGTACTGTGCTCATCGACGCGGGCGTGCGCGTCATGCGTGCCGCGCTGCGTTTCGCTCGCCATGACGCTGCGTTCGTGCCGCTCCTGGCGCTCGCGCGGCATCAGATTGACGACCTCGGCCAGCTCGCCCGCGGCATAGCCCGTGAGGCGGTGGCGCACGAGCGAGAGTTGCCCGACGCCCAGCAATCGCCATTGGCCCGTCACATCCGTCGATTGCGCGCCGCCGCCGGCAGCCACGACAGCGGACAAGCCCCAGGCGGCGGCGCTATCGGGCAAGGCGGGCGTGGCGCACAACGTCTCATGACGGACCGTCTCTCGTTCCAGCGCAGTGTCGGATGCATCGAGCGCGTCGAGATAATGGAGCGTCCGCAGTAGATCGACGAGCTGCGCCGCCAGCGTCGCGTCCGCCGCCGTACCGACGAGCGCCACCGTCGCGACGGTTTGCCAAAGATTTCCGCGCGCCGTCTTTACGCCATCCTGCGCCAGGAAGCCCGCGACCTGCATGCCGAGCAACTCGGCGGCACGCTCGTTCAGATACGCGAGCGCGCGCGGCCCGTCGATCGCCAGCAGGGCGAGCCTGATTTCCAGCAACTGGCTGACGTTCGCGGGCAGCATCGCGATGGATGCAATGAATGTCGCATCCGGCGCCGGCTGCGCGTTCGTGCGAAATGCCGTGGCGGCCGCACGCTTTTGCTTCGCCGCATCCGCTCCGGAGATCGCGGCGAGTTGCGCGAAGAGCGCGAGCGACGGTTCAGCGGGCACGCTCGTATAACGATGGCGCGCATCGCACTGCTCGTGCGGCGTCGGCGGACGCAGCCAGAGAAACGGCAATAGATCGGCCGCTCCCGGCAGCGCTTGCACGATCGTGTCGTCATCCGGCGGCGATGGAGGTTCGGGCGACGGAGGCTCGGGCGGGACCGGCGGCACGGGCTCCAACGGATACGTCGAGATCGCGTCGTCGAAAAACTCTTCCTGCGTCAGCGGAACGTTTGCCCAAAGCAACGCGCTTTGGGCATCGTCGCGCCGGCGGCGCCGCAAGCTCAGCGTCACGTCGATCTGCTGCCCCGGTATGCCGAACGCCCACTTCACTTGGCGCTGAGCCGCGTCGCCGAACGACAGCGACGCGCGGTATTGCAACGCGGCGCCCGGGCCGGCGATCTGGCTCGCCTCGATCGCGATGCCCGTCCCGTCGGGCTGCCAGCGCCAGTTCACGCGCAGCGTGATCTGATATCGCGCATCGACGTCCCAATAACCTTCGAGCGCGGGTAACGATGCCGGGTTGACGAGGGGTTCGCTCATGGATGTCTCCGCCGCTTAGGCACCGCTCGCCTGCGGCCACGCCGCGATGCGCGCTTGGCGAGCTTCGGTTTCGGTCAGCGGATAACCCGCCCACAGCGTGCGCAATATCGGACCGCTGCTGTCCGAAGGCGTCCTTTGGCTAAGCTGCAATGTCAACTCGATCGCTGCCGAAGGTTCCCCGAAACGCATCACCGCGACGCTCGTGCGGGGCGACGTGCCCGCAAGCGACGCCTTGGCCGTGCGAGGAGAACCGCGCCCGCTCGTTTGCAGGACCGACAATGTCGCGCCTACGCCGTCCGCCGTGGGTGTCCACTGCACCTGCAACGTGATTCGACCGCGGCAAATCAAATGGCGCGTGCCCGACGGCAGCACGGAGCGCTCCGGCACGGGCTCGAGCGGCGCCAGCGGGAGGTCGTCGGCTCGCACTTCGTCGACATAGTACGAATCGACATACGAGGTGTTCTGCCAATACACCCCGGGTTGATAAAACACGGGATCGTAACTGGCATAGACCAGCTTCCCGTCGACGGGATCGAACACGCTGAGCGTTGCGCTTTCGTCGGGGACGTCGATGCCGACGATGACGACCCAGTGCCCCTTTCGGCACGCCAAATTCGGGCTTGGATCGGGCTGCGTGTTGCCGACTATCGCGAGCAGCGGCATGCCGTCGTTGATCGCGTCGCGGATTTCGGCCGGCGTGGGGATGGCGCGCTCGTCGGTATGGTTGATGAACCCGAGATCTCCGAGTGCCGCCGCGGCGGATCGCTGCACATCGATGTCGTCGTAGTGGTGGCCGCGGTCCACCTTGTTCCAAGCGTCGGCGAATGCCTGGTCGCTGGGATAGTCCGGATTGGGCCCGGACTTCTTCAGTTCGCGGTACCAGTTGACGATCGATCGCCCCGCGCTGGCCCAGCAAGAATTCGCGGTCGCCTGCTTAGCAACCGGATAGTTGTCGAGGTAAGGCATAACCATGGCCTCCGCATGCCATTCATTCGTTCGTTAATGGACGCGCATCGTTCGCGCGCCAACTCGGTTCACCACCGCATCGCATCGTCGCCGTCGGCTTCCCCAGCAGGGAGGGCATCGACGGCCGACAGCACCGGGCCCGCTTCGCCGGGCAACCTGCCGATCGACCATCGGCCATGCGGCACGTCCAACTTGCGCCGCTCGCTCAGGCCATCCAGCGTCACGACGATCGCGAGCTCGTCGTACTTCAAATCCACCTTCGAGTTGGGACCGACGAATCCCGTCGCCGCGTAAGGGCTGTCGCCATAGCGCGCAACGAAATCGAGCGACGCGCCGCCCGCGTTCGAGATGCGCAACCCATTCGCTCGGACCGGCTCCCCTTCTCCGAGCTTCATCAGGTACGCCCCGCTCAGCCGCTCGAGCGTCGCGACCACGGTGCTGGACGACGGGCGAGGCGCCGTCGCCGCGGCGTACACCACGCGCGAGCGATGTTCGAGCAGTTCTGCCTCGAGCGTCATGTGCGCAGGCGGAAATGTCGGAGCCGCCACCGCGCCTCGCGGCGCGATCCAGACGTCCCACACGCGGTATCCCGAGCACATCACCCATAAGCGCACCGGCTCGTCGGTGTCGTTCCGCACGGCGAAGATGTCTTTCGGTGAAGGCGCTGTCATGGGGCAATCCTCGGGCGAACTGCCTCGCGTCACCACGGGCTGGCTCCAGGGCCAGCGCGCGGCTGCGCGGCGATCTCCAGCGCCGGACACCTCGCCGGGTGCCTGGCGCAAAGCGACGTATCTAGCGCGCTCAAGCCACGGAGAGCGTGAAGTACCCCGCTTCGAGATCGGTGTTGTCGGTCAGTGCCGTGATCGATGCGTTCGCGTTCGTCGTGGTCGTCACGCACGTGGTCACGCCGTTGATGACCGCGTAGATCGAATACTCGCTGCCGATCCGGATCGAGCGATTGCGGAAGTTGTTGCTGACCACGACGCTTTGCAGATGCACGTCGTTCTTGGAGATGTTGAACGTCACGGGCCCGATCGTCGTCTTCTGGAACACCATCTGATCGGCTGCGGTACTCGGCAGTTGCAGCATTTCGAAGTCGTACGTGCCCTGCTCGCAGTTTTGCGTGACTTGCGCGAGGAAACCCCAAGCGCCGTTTACCGTAATGGGAGCGGACGTATAGGTGTTGCCTTGGAGTTGAGTCGTCGCCGTGACCGTATAAGTGTCGTCGGACGGAACCGTCAGCACGGCTCCCGGTGCAATTCCCGGCAGACGGGCGACGATCTGCTCGCCTTTCCTGACGACGTATTGCGCGATAAAGGCCGTTTCGTTGGTGAATGTGAGCGCGGACATCGATAACTCCTTTCGATTTAAACGATAAAGTTGACGGCTTCCTTACGGTGCACTTGTTTACAAACATCAAAAGCTTCGAAAGCTTCACAAGTGCGCCGCTCGGCGAAGCGCATACTCGACGTGCAATTGCACGAGAATCGACCGCGCCGGAGCGCTTGTGTAGCCGCCGTACGGGGCGATCGATTCGTTCAACTGCGCAGCGAGTGAGTGCATAGTGATTTGCACGGAACGCCACATCAATTACACGCCATAACACCGACGTAATTTGTCGTCGCCAGGCCTCCCGCGACATGGCCCGTGCGCGACGTTCATGAAAACCGCTCAATCATTGCGCGGGGCGGACAGCGCAGTCCCCTTCGTCCTCACGAAATCGATCTTCCATTCCGGCGGCGCAAGCGGCTTGCATCCGCATGCGTTCTCATGCAACATTTCTTCGATGTCTCAATTAAAGAAATCGGAGAACAACGCTGAATAACCCAATATCCGGCATTTCATGAAGTTTCGTCGCATTCGCGACAGGTGGCTCGGCAATCCGATAGCTGCCGCGAATCGCATTAGAAGAGGGTGAAAAGGACCGCCTTTATTCACCGTGAGAGACCAATCGCCCGATCGGCAGTCCGATGCCGCAATCCGGCGAACGAGGGAAAGATGTGCCAATGGCCACGCTGAAGAACGCCGTGTCCGCGGAATATTGTCGATTGCGCGCGCATCACGTGTTCGGCAGAGACAGCATCCGCTGCGATACCGTGATGCCCGATCCATGCGTCTCTCGCGTCCACGCGCATATCCGCTGGCATCGCGGAGGCTGGGAGCTGCATGACTACAGCAGCAACGGCACGCTCGTATCGGGAAACCTGTTGCGGCACGGTGAAGTCGCCAAGCTGGCGCAAGGCGATCTGATCTGCTTCGGCAAGTCCCATGGCGTGTGGTGGCAAGTCGCCGAGCTTGGCGATCCGACCGATCTGCCGGCCGTTGGCGATCCGACTTTGCTCGTCGTTGCGCACGATGATTTTTTTGTGCCGCCTCAACGAATGGACTTCGCGGTGAGCCTGGACGAAGAGCATGTCCGCGCTCGCCTGCAAACGCGCGGCGGCACTGTCGATCTTGGCGAGCGTTCGCATCATTACTGCCTCGTCACGCTCGCGCGCGTACGTTATGCCGATGCCAACAGGGGCTACGATGCGGCGTCTCAAGGCTGGGTGGATGTCGAAACGCTGGCGCGCATGCTCGGCATCGACGTCCCTCACGTCAACGTACAGATTCACCGTGCGCGCGCGCAGTTCGCGGCGTTGCCGGGTTTGGCCGACGTCGAGCTGATCGAGCGCCGGCGCGGCAGCGTGCGTTTTGGCGGCGTCTTTTTTCGCGTCTTTCGTGGCGATGCGCTCGAGTGCCAGTCGCTCTCGGCCGTCCATGCGGCCTCGAGCGGCGACGCATGGGGCATCGACCCGCACCGCCGCCCGAACTGACGGACGCGATGGCAGCGCCCCCGCCCATCGCGCGCAGGACGAACCCGGACTCGAACGACGCGCGCACGTCAGCGCATAGCGCTGGCGCGCCCGTGACACTTTTCGCAACGCATCGCTACCGCCTCGAAGCGCCGATCGGCGTCGGTGGAAGCGGAACCGTCTATCGCGCGACACGCATCGATTCGGGCGAAGCCGTCGCCGTCAAGCTCTTGCGCGAGGACACAACGCGCACTGCCGGGGAGCGCGCCCGTGCACGGGCGCGATTCGAACGAGAGACGCGGATTTGCGCATCGCTCGATCACCCGCATGTGGTTGCACTGCTCGACCAGGGGCATACGGAAGACGGCGCTCCATTCGCCGTCTTCGAGCTCGTGCAAGGAAGAACGTTGCGGGATCTGCTGGCGTCGGAGGGCGCGTTGCGCGCCGCGACGACGGGCCGGCTCATGACGCAAGTACTCGAAG
>JBQCDS010000480.1:0-6052 GCA_051961035.1 Trinickia sp.
AACGGGAAGCCGAGCAGCGACGGCCGCGCACCGTTGTAGAACGGCAGCCATAGCAGAGCCAAATACGGCAACAACATAATCAGCGGCAGCCACGACCGGCGTGGCGGGTTGGAGGTCTCCATAATGCTCCTTAGGGGCTGACAACGAGACGACCGGGCGCCTTTGCAAAGCAGCCGCTCGAACTCTGTCTTCATTGAACTATCGTGGGATGAATCGAGCCGAACGCGGTGTTTGCTTAAGAGGGGTGGGGGCTCGAGCCTCGTGCAAATCGAAGTGCGTTTGACGGCCGTAGTATTTGCGCGCGATATATTGGCCGCAAGCGCATAACTACTTAGGGCTGCTACGTAGGACTACGTAGCTTCTCACCGCTATGCCGTTTTGCCCCTTGCCGCACAGGCATCTTCATTTCAGCAATGAACTCATCATGCAGCTCCCGCAGGACCTCGACAAACGCCGAGGCGAGCCGCTCCCTTGGCCGGTGCGGCGGATACAGCAAATAGATCGGAAAGCGCACCTCCGGCGAAAACCGGCGTATTGCTATATCCGGCCCGGCGAAGTCACGCGCAACGATGGGGTGCGAGAGCGTCACGCCCATGCCGAGGCGCACCATCTCGCAGCAAATCGCGGAGTACTGCGCCTCGATCGCCATCACGCGCTCCACTCCTGCACGTGCGAATACTTCATCCATTTGCGCGCGTGTGCCGTCCCCGTGACACAGCGAGATGAATGATTCGCCCTGCAAATCCGCAGGTTTGATCACAGACTTCTTCGTGAGCCGATGTCCGGCCGGCAGCACGCACATTGCCGGGACCGTCGAAAGCAATTCGACATCGCAATTCGATGCCTCGCTGATATAGACGGCCACCCCGAGGTCGCAAAACTGCGAAGCAGTCCAATGATTGATCGTGCCAGACGTATTCATGTGCAGCGTCACTGTCACACCGGGATGAAGCCGCTGGAATCGATCGATGGCGCGCGGCACGAGCGTCAAGCCCGCCGACGGCATTGCCGCGATGCGTAAGCGCCCCGTGCCGAGATTGCGAATCTGGGCGGCTGCGTTCGCCAGTCCTTGCAAGCCGACATACGCACGCTCTACCTCACGAAAGAACGCCGTGCCCTCACTCGTTGGAATCAGCCGGGCACCGGTTCGTTGAAACAGCAGGAGCCCCGTCTCGCGTTCGAGCTGCGTGATGAGCCGGCTCACGTTCGGCTGCGACGTGAAAAGCTCCTTGGCCGCCGCGGTCATCGACCCCGACGTCATCACGGCCCGAAATGCCTCAATGTGCTTCAGATTCATTTTTGTCCCCTATTAGGCAGCTCATTAGGCACCTCATCCGGCACCTCAGGTCTCTCCCTTAAGGGCAGACCCTATACCATATCACTGGTGCATAGGTAGCTATTTTATTCGTATTGGAGATATAGCTCGTACAGCGCGAAACTTGGGTTCATCGACGCCAACGTCGAACCACCGCTACACAGATCAAGGAGACAAGTGTCATGAAGAAGGTGCCGCATCACCGTACCCTTTCGATGCTCTCGCAGTCGCTGCTTGCGGCGCTTTCGCTCGCTGGCGTTTGTGCCGTCAGCGCACCCGTTCACGCTGAAACCACGCTCTACGTAGCGAACGTCGGCGGCTCGAACGAGGACATGTACCGGCAAAAGATCGATCCGCCGTTCGAGAAGGCGCATCACGTCAAGATCGTCTACGTGGCGGGCAATTCCAGCGATACGCTCGCGAAATTGCAGGCGCAAAAGGGACACGAACAGATCAACGTGGCGGTGATGGACGACGGCCCCATGTATCAAGCGATGCAACTGGGCCTGTGCGGCAAGCTCGATGACGCGCCCGTCATGAAAGACCTCTACCCGCTCGCGCACCTCGGGCCCACCGCGATCGGCGTAGGCATGGTGGCAACGGGCATCGGCTACAACGAGCAGGCGTTCAAAAAGCTCGGCTTGCCCGCCCCGGATTCATGGAAAGCGCTCGCCGATCCGCGTCTGAAAGGCAAAGTCGGCGTGCCGCCGATCACGAACACTTACGGTCTGCATACGCTAGTCATGTTCGCGCGCATGAACGGCGGCGGAGAGAAGAACATCGACCCGGGTTTTGCAGCCATCAAGCAACGCGTATCAGGCAACGTACTTTCCTGGGCACCGACGCCGGGCGAGATGGACGGGCTCATGCAATCGGGCGACGTCATCATCGCGCCCTACGGCAGCGGCCGCGCGGTTGCCCTGCAGAACACCGGCTTCCCGCTCAAGTTCATCTATCCGAAGGAAGGCGGCGTTGCGCTGCAAGTCGGCGCTTGCGTGGTCGCGCAAAACGCGCAACCGGAACTCTCGCAACAGTTCATCCAGTACCTCCTGAGTCCTGAAGTGCAGGAGCTGCAAGCAAAGACGATCGGCCTGGGCCCGGTGAACAAGACGGTCAAGCTGCCGCCCGACATCGCCGCGCGCGTGCCTTACGGTCCCGATCAAATCGCCAAGCTGACATCGGTCGACTGGACGACGATCAATCAGCACCGAACGCAATGGACCGAACGTTGGAATCGCTCGGTCGAGCGTTGAGCGTCGATTCGATTCGCGGGTGAGCGCACTATGCGTCGCGCTTCGCCCGCCCAGTGTTTTCGATGAAGGATGGACGCTGATGAGTTTCCTCACTCTGCAGGGCATTTCCAAGCGATACGGTGAGTTCACCGCGATCGAGCACATCGATCTTTCGGTCGAGCGCGGCGAATTCTTGTCGCTGCTCGGCCCGTCGGGTTGCGGCAAGACGACGACGCTGCAAATGATCGCCGGCTTCATCTCCCCGACAAGCGGCCGCATCACGCTGGACGGCCGCGATATTACCGATGAGCGCCCGGAAAAGCGTGGCATCGGTGTCGTGTTTCAAAGCTATGCGCTTTTTCCGCACATGACGGTGGCCGGCAATGTCGGCTTCGGTTTGGAAATGCGCAAGATGAAGCGAGAGGAACGCCAGCGCCGCATCGCCGAGGCGCTCGATCTGGTGCATCTGAGCGGTTTGGATGCACGCTACCCGAAAGAACTCTCGGGCGGCCAGCGTCAGCGCGTGGCGATCGCTCGCGCGATTGCGATGCAACCCGAGCTACTGCTGCTCGACGAACCGATGTCGAACCTCGACGCGAAGCTGCGCGAGGAGATGCACATCGAACTTCGCGCCATCCAAAAGCGGCTAGGCATTACAACGATTCTCGTCACGCACGATCAAGTCGAAGCGATGACGATGAGCGATCGCATCGCTGTCATGCATCGCGGCAAAGTCGCCCAGTTGAGCACGCCGTTCGACGCCTATGAACGTCCGGCGACTCCGTTCACGTCGACGTTTCTCGGCCGCACGAATACGCTCGAAGGCAAAGTGCTGGGCCTCAATCCGCGTTGCGCGGAAGTTGCCGTGGCAGGCGCGACGCTGCATGTCCCGCACGAAGGACGCGAGGTGGCGGGATCCGTCAACGTCTACATTCGTCCGGAGAAGGTTCGCCTTGCCAACGGCGATGCGCGGTTGCAAGGACGCGTCACCACGCGCGTGTTCGTTGGCAACCAATGGTTGCTTGTCGTGGATACCGCACTCGGCAAGCTCCATGTCGCGCAACCGAACCACGGCGCACCGCCACCCGAGGAAGGGCACGAGGTCGGACTCGCATGGACCGACGATGATTTGCGCGTGCTCAATCAGGAGAATCGTCATGGCCACGCTTGACGATCCGCGCGGTGGAGCGGCGCCGTGGTTGTTGTCTGCACCCGCGCTGCTGCTGTTCGTGGCGATGCTGCTCGTACCGCTCGTTCTGACGTTCGTGCTGTCGTTTCACGTCTTTCACGACATGGCCGGCGTTCAGCCCGGCTATACGCTTCATAACTATCTGCAAGTCGTCACCGATCCCTACTACGGCACGATCTTTCTACGCACGGCCGGGCTCGCGTTCGCGGTGACGTTGCTATCCATCGTGCTCGGCGTACCTGAGACGATCGTGCTCGCACGCATGCGTCGGCCGTGGCAATCGATCTGCTTGCTGATCGTGATCGGGCCGCTCTTGATTTCGGTCGTGGTGCGCACGCTCGGTTGGGAGATCCTGCTTGGCAACAACGGCGTCATCAATAACGCTCTGCGCGCGCTCGACATCACTGAGGAACCGATCCGCTTCGTTTTCACGATGACGGGTGTGATCGTCGCTTTGACGCACGTCCTTGTGCCGTTCATGGTGATGTCGGTTTGGGCGACGCTGCAAAAACTCGATCCCCAAGTGGAATGGGCGGGCCGTTCGCTCGGCAGTTCACCGATGCGCGTGTTTCGGCGCGTGGTATTGCCGCAGATTCTGCCGGGTGTGCTGTCGGGCTCGATCATCGTTTTCGCGCTGTCCGCATCCGCATTCGCGACGCCCGCATTGATCGGCGGCCGACGCTTGAAGGTGGTGGCCACGGCCGCTTACGACGAATTCCTCGGCACGCTGAACTGGCCGCTTGGCGCGAGCATCGTCGTGCTGTTGCTCATTGCCAACGTGGCGATCGTGATGGGTTGCAGCCGGCTCGCCGAACGCCGCTTCAAACA
The DNA here is from genome assembly GCA_051961035.1 of Trinickia sp. Classification (GTDB taxonomy): domain Bacteria; phylum Pseudomonadota; class Gammaproteobacteria; order Burkholderiales; family Burkholderiaceae; genus Trinickia. The sequence goes on from JBQCDS010000480.1 coordinate 4,565, forward strand.
CATCTTCGATTGAGGGAGCGGGACCATGAAAAAAAATGGCGCCCTTGCGCTCGCCTTCAACGCGTTGTTTCTGACGTTCATCCTTGCGCCGCTCGTCGCCGTGCTGCTCGTCGCATTCACCGACAAGGGCTACATCTCGATGCCGTTTCATGGCGCGTCGCTGCGCTGGTTTCGCGCGATTTTGGATAACGACGACATCGTCTCGGCGTTCTGGTTATCGGTGCGGCTCGCCTTCACGGCCGCGACGATCGGCGTCGTGCTTGCCGTGCCGGCCGCACTCGCCATCGCGCGTTATCGCTTCCCGGGCCGCGGCGCGCTGATGGCGTTCTTTTTGTCGCCGATGATGATTCCGGCCGTCGTGCTCGGCATCGCATTCCTGCGCTTCTTGTCGCTGCTGAATCTTAACGGTTCGTTCGCCGCGCTGGTCGCCACGCATGTGGTCATCGTCGTGCCCTATGCGCTGCGCCTCGCCCTCTCGTCAGCAGTCGGACTCGATCGCGATGCGGAGCGCGCCGCGCTTTCCTGCGGGGCAAGCCGGTTCACGGCATTTCGCCGCGTGGTGCTGCCGATGATCCGTACAGGCGTGGCCGGCGGCTGGCTGCTGTCGTTCATCCAAAGCTTCGACGAACTGACGATGACCATCTTCGTTGCCACCCCGGGCACTACGACATTGCCCGTCGCCATGTACAACGAAATCCAGCAAACGATCGATCCGCTCGTCACCTCGGTATCGGCTGTGCTCATCGTCGGCACCGTCTTGTTGATGGTATTGCTCGACCGCCTTGTCGGGCTCGATAGGATCCTTATCGGAGAAGTGCATTGACTTCCAACACGTCCCTCAGCGCCGACGTGCTCGTGATCGGCGGCGGGCTGGTCGGTTCCGCACTCGCATACGGGCTCGCACGCGAAGGCGCGCGCGTCACCGTGCTCGACGAGGGAGACGGCGGCTTTCGCGCGTCGCGCGGCAACTTCGGTCTCGTCTGGATCCAAGGCAAGGGGTACGGCCTCACGCCTTATGCAGGTTGGTCGCGCGGTTCGGCAGTGCGATGGCCGATGCTTGCGCAAAGCTTGCGCGACGACACGGGGATCGATGTCGCGCTGCGCCAGCCAGGTGGATTTCACTTTTGCTTCTCCGACGAAGAGATGGCCGAGCGCCATACGCGTTTATCGGCGCTGCAACAGGAAATCGGCGACTACCCGTTTCAATTGCTCGACCAACGCGAAGTGCGCGAGCGAGTGCCCGGTATCGGGCCGCAAGTCGTCGGCGCAAGCTATACGCCGATGGACGGGCACGTGAACCCGCTCAAGCTGTTGCGCGCGCTGCATGACGGCATGCAGCGTCGCGGCGTCACCCTACATTCCGAAGCACGGGTGGAAAACATCAAACCCGGCGACGGCAGCTTTACGGTGCATAGCCGTCGCGGCACTTTCCGTGCGGCGCGCATCGTGCTCGCGGCTGGACTCGGCAATCGCGCGCTCGCGCCCTTG
>JBQCDS010000481.1:0-2383 GCA_051961035.1 Trinickia sp.
CTTGACGCACGCGGGGCGCGAGATCGGCGTGGCTTCGACGAAGGCGTTTACGACGCAGCTCGTTGGTTTGTTTACGCTGGCGGTGACGCTCGGCAAGATGCGCGGCCATGTCGATGCGGGCAAGGAAGCCGACTACCTGAAGCAACTGCGGCACTTGCCTGCGGCGCTAAACAGCGTGCTCGCGCTCGAGCCGCAGATCATCGCGTGGTCGGAGGAGTTTTCGCGCAAGGAGAACGCCTTGTTCCTCGGGCGTGGGCTGCACTATCCGATCGCGCTGGAAGGCGCGCTCAAGCTCAAGGAAATCTCGTATATCCACGCCGAGGCGTATCCCGCCGGCGAACTGAAGCATGGCCCGTTGGCGCTCGTCACGGAAGCAATGCCGGTCGTGACGGTGGCACCGAACGATGCCCTGCTCGAAAAGCTCAAGTCGAACATGCAGGAAGTGCGTGCGCGCGGCGGCGAGCTTTATGTGTTCGCCGATTCCGATACGAAGATCGTCAATGAGGAAGGCATGCACGTGATTCGGATGCCCGAGCATTACGGCATGCTCTCGCCGATCTTGCACGTGGTGCCGTTGCAGATGCTTGCGTATCACACGGCGTGCGCGCGTGGGACGGATGTCGATAAGCCGCGGAATTTGGCGAAGTCGGTGACGGTGGAGTGAGGGGGCGGCGGTTGGAGCAGCTTGGTGTTCGCACCAAATGAAAGCGTTCCGTAACCGTGTTTGGAAGCGTTTCGGCGTGGGGTTAAAAATCCTTTGAAACCGCTGCTGGGCATGGTGCGAAACGCTTTTGCCGAGTAGCTGGCCGGCCCACGTGCATCGGAGCTACTGCGGCGACTGCGCTTCGGGTATCAAGTCCTGCCGCAGAAAGGTCGTTTTGCCAGTGCGCCGCGTTGCGGCAGGAAAAGATCCGAACTTGCGTCCACGACGCGTTCTCCACCAGCGCTTCGCGACATCCGTTAGCCAAATGGCGGCGGCGGAGGAGTTGTGACATGGCCGCTTACCCTCGATTAACCTTCAGAAGGTCGAATTTCATTATCCGGATGCCCGCCCGAGTTTTGGTGCGCGGCATGTGCCTCTGCTCACCGCATCGTCCACTGGACACTGCGTCGCCTTCTCGCGTTGCACCAAGACGCCCTTGCGTCGAAGTATTTTTGGGATGGCGTCACGCGAGGCTTTAGCAGACAGAAGCGTATGTCATTTATCGGTATAAAATGCTTAATGTCGCACGCAGAAGAAATCAAGGCAAACCGTGATCGGCATAAATTCCCGAGCGCATGATCAATAAATTTGGATTTGTTCGGAAAGTGGCTATCTCATTATAGTTGCTTGGTTTTTTAATTTATGATTCCCCTCTTTTAATTCGCCTGTGCAGTTAGAGAGGGATTAGATATGGGCAGGTCCGCGCGCTCACTCATGCTCGAGGCGGGAATTGAGCAAGCCTATAGAGCGCTGATATTGGAGTCTCCATTGGGGCCCCAAGTGCTTTTGCCGCAGCGAGTCGTGGGTGAATCGCGTATCGGGCGGGAGTTCGACATAACGGTCGACGTCGTATCCCGCGAGCGCACCATCGAATTGAAGAAGCTGATGGCGCAGCCGGTTACGTTATGGGTCCGCCAACGAGATAACGCCTATCTTCCCTATCACGGGTTTGTTTTTGCGACGAGAAGGCTCGGCTCCGACGGGGGCATGACCTACTACCAGCTTTCATTCTCGTCTTGGATGAGATTCCTGCGGCATCGGAAGGACGCGAGAATCTTTCAAAACCGCACGACGGCGGATATTCTGGCTGAGGTCTTCGAAGGCCATTCCCGCGCGCGCGGACACTATCGGTTCGATTTGCACGACCGTGGTGCGACGCACTCGTACTGCACGCAGTACGACAGCGACCACAACTTCGTCCATCGGCTGATGGAATCCGAGGGTTGGTTCACCTACATCGAGCAGGCTGAGGACGGCAAGTCGCATACGGTCGTCATCACCGACGACATGTATCGGTTCAAGCCGCTCGATTCGAAGGAGGTCGAGTTCTATCGGGCAGAGAGGAATGGCGGTGCCGATGCGCTCGTCGAATGGAGCAGTGAGCGCGTCGTCCAAAGCAATGCATACTCTACGCGCACACCCGATTACAAGCAGCCGAGTTGGCCGAGAGCGCGAGCGGGCGTTTCAACAGATGAGCATGGTGACGTTCCCAGCGAACTCGAGGTCTATGAGTACGCGGGCCACTACAGCTTCCCTCCGACGGAGAATTCGAACGACCGGGGCTCACTCGCGGTCCAGTTTCGCATAGAAGAGTTGGAGTCTCGAAACAAGCGATTTTTCGGCGTGGGCAGCGTGTCGTGCATGGATGCAGGACGATGGTTTCACTTGAAGAATCACCCC
>JBQCDS010000482.1:0-2402 GCA_051961035.1 Trinickia sp.
GTCTGCCCCTTCTTCACGAGCGCGCCGTCCTTGAAATCGACCGCGACGATCGTGCCCGACACTTGCGGACGAACGTCGACTTTGTCGACGGCCTCGAGCCTGCCCGAGTAGGACTGCCAATCGGTGACCGTCTTGTTCAGCACCGTGGCGACATCCACCTGCGGTGCCATCGGTGCCGCTTGCGCGGGGGCGCTCGCATTCACGCGAATCGCGCTGAACGCGCCGACGCCGGCTATCGCGGCCACTGCAAGCACCGCATAGGCGATGCGACTACGAGTAAGAGGTTTCTTCGACATTATCGAGGCTCCGGAATGTGGTGAATTGTTGTATGACGTTCGAGATCAGTCGGCTGTGACATCACGAGGTTGAAGATGGCTCTCGAAAAAGCGGGCAGCGTCTTGCAAAGCTTGCGGATCGTACGCAATCCGCTCGTGAGTCGCGTTCGAATAGCGCATGACCTGTGTCGGCACACCGGCGCCGATCAACTTGGCCGCGTAGGTTTCCGCTTCGACGTGCAGCACATCGTTGCGCGCCGTCGCGATGAACGCGGGCGGCAAGCCCGCAAGCCGCGCCGATTCGAGCGGCGCCGCGTAGGGATGCATGCGCTGCGCGGCCTGCGGCAGATACGCCCGATAGCTCGCGAGGCACTGACGCGGCGAGATGTCGGAATCGACGACGCGTTCGTCGGCCAGGCACGTCATGCTCGGGTCGAGCATCGGGCTGAACAGCGCCAATGCACCGATGCGCACGTCGCCGCGATCCCGCGCGATAAAGGCGAGCCCATTCGCGACGTGTCCACCCGAGCAATGACCGGCCGCGACGATCCGCTTACCGTCGCCGCCGATCGTCTTGCCCTCGCTTTCGGCCCAACGCGCCGCGCGGTAAGCGTCTTCGAGCGCGGCCGGAAACGGGTACTGAGGCGCCAGTGAATAGCCTACGGAAACGACCAATACCGGCAGATGCTCGGCAAAATACCGGGCCGCGAAATCGGCATCGTCGAGCGTTCCCCCAACGAATGCGCCGCCATGAAAATAAAGCAGGACCGGCAATGAGCCTAACCCCGCGCGGCGATAAAGCCGCAACGGAATATTGCTCTGATAACCCGCAATCCGCGCCTCGTTGACTTCGAGTGGCTGCGTGCTCCAAGGGGACCCCGCCGATTGACCACGGGAATGCGTAGTTCGCATGTTCGAACGCGCAAAGCGCGACAGTTTCACGATGCCCGAATTGTGTGTTCGGCAGAGTTCCGGATAAATGCCTATAATCCGGCAACACAATTCACTGCGCCCGAACAATTCATTCCCACTAGTTGGGATCGGAGAAGTCGAAGATGCTCGGGAGCCTCGGCGCGTAAAGGCGGTGAATCATTCATTCTTCTGTCGGAGAACGAAAGATGGATCGCCTTCAGGCCATGCAAGTCTTTACGCGTGTGGTCGACACGAACAGCTTTACCAAGGCGGCGGAAACGCTCGACCTGCCGCGCGCGTCGGTCACGACGATCATTCAGAATTTGGAGTCGTACCTCGGCGTGCGGCTCATGCACCGCACGACGCGCCGGTTGAGCTTGACGCCCGACGGCGCCGCCTATTATGAGCGATGCGTGCGCATTTTGGCTGACGTCGACGAAACCGAGAGCAGCCTTCAAAACGGCAGCAAGAAACCGCACGGCAAGTTGCGCGTCGACATGCCGGGCTCGATCGGCCGCACGATCGTCATTCCCTCGCTCTGCGAGTTTCACACTCGCTATCCGGACATCGATCTACAGCTCGGCTTTTCCGATCGGCCCGTCGATCTCCTGCAAGAAGGGGTCGATTGCGTGATTCGCGTGGGGGCACTGGCCGATTCGTCGCTCGTCGCGCGCCGGATCGGATTGTTCGAGGGCGTCACCTGTGCCTCGCCCGAATATCTCGCGCGCGCGGGCGAGCCGCGCACGCTCGACGAGCTGAGCCAATACCAAGCCGTCAATTACTTCTCGAGTAAGACGGGTCGCATCATCGATTGGTCTTTTCTGGTGGACGGCAAGGAAGTCGAACTGAAAATGCCCGGCTCGATCTCCGTCAACGATGCGGACGCTTATCTCACCTGCGCGATAGAAGGCTTCGGCCTCATTCAGGCACCGCTGCATTTGGTATTGCCGCATCTGCGCTCCGGCGCGCTCAAAGAGGTGCTGCCCGAGTGGAAGCCGCTGCCGATGCCGATATCGACCGTCTATCCGCACAGTCGCCACCTTTCGCCGAAGGTCCGCGTATTCGTCGACTGGGTGGCGGAAGTGTTCGATCGATGCCCGCTGCTGAGCGGCCGCCAAAGCCTCGGCGCCGTGTGCAGCAAGCGCACGCTCGAAGAACGAGAGAGCGCACCGGCACTCGAAACGCCCGTTCTCACGGAGTGGGTCGTTTAGGGTC
>JBQCDS010000483.1:0-3751 GCA_051961035.1 Trinickia sp.
ATATCGCCGATCAAGTGATCTTGGCGGAGGAAACCGTCAATACGATGGAAGTCGAGATCGACGAGGAGTGCAGCAACGTCATCGCCCGCCGCCAGCCGGCCGCGCGGGATTTGCGTTTGTTGCTGGCGATTTCGAAGACGATCACGAACCTCGAGCGCGCCGGCGACGAAGCCGAAAAGATCGCCAAGCGGGTCAAACGTTTGACCGAAGACGGCACGTCGCGCACGGTGAACATCGCCGAAATCAAGCTCTCGGGCGAGATGGCCGTGACGATTTTGCGCCGTGCGCTTGACGCGTTCGCGCGCCTGGACACGGTGGCCGCCGCACAGATCGTGCGCGACGACAAAGCGATCGACGAGGAATTCCGCGCGTTCGTGCGCAAGCTCGTCACGTACATGATGGAAGACCCGCGCACGATTTCGGTGGGGCTCGAATTTCTTTTCATCGCGAAAGCGATCGAGCGCATCGGCGATCACTCGAAGAACATCGCCGAGTTCATCATTTACATCGTGAAGGGGACGGACGTCCGCCACAAAGGGCGCGACACCCTCGAGCGCGAAGCCCTTAGTTAACCTCTCAAACGTACCCAGAGGTAGGTGATTGATGCCGAGCAGCATTCTCATCATTGAAGATGAGCCCGCCATTTCCGAGCTGATTTCCGTGAACTTGCAGCACGCGGGACACTGCCCGATTCGCGCGTACAACGCGGAGCAGGCGCAGGCGCTGATCAGCGACGTGCTGCCCGATCTGGTTTTGCTCGACTGGATGTTGCCGGGCAAATCGGGGATCGCGTTCGCACGCGATCTGCGCAACAACGAGCGCACGAAGCACATCCCGATCATCATGCTGACGGCGCGCGGGGACGAGCAGGACAAGGTGCTCGGCCTCGAAATCGGCGCGGACGATTATGTCACCAAGCCGTTTTCGCCGAAGGAGCTGATGGCGCGTATCAAGGCCGTCTTGCGCCGGCGTGCGCCGCAGCTTACCGAGGACGTCGTGGCCATCAACGGCTTGAAGCTCGATCCGGCCACGCACCGCGTCGCGGCGCATTCGTCCGGCAACGAGATCAAGCTCGACCTCGGTCCCACGGAGTTCCGGCTGCTGCATTTCTTCATGACGCACCCCGAGCGCGTGCACAGCCGCACGCAACTGCTCGATCAAGTGTGGGGCGACCATGTGTTTGTCGAAGAGCGAACGGTCGACGTACACATCAAGCGTCTGCGCGCCGCGCTCAAGCCGGCGGGGTGCGATGCTATGATCGAAACGGTGCGCGGCAGCGGCTATCGGCTCGCCAAGAGCGCATGAACGCCAAAAGGCGCCGTCCTAGCGCGCCGCGAGGGGCGGGTGTCGCGAAGCGGCACTCGATGCGGCGCGTATTCGTCTTCCGGCTGACCTTGACCACATGAACATCATTTGGGCGCGCTCGATCGTATCGCTGTTGCTGCTTGCGCTCATCTGCGCCGCGGTGGCTGCCGTCGCGAGCGTGCGCTCCGCTTTGATCGTCGCGGTTGTGGCGCTCGTCGCGCAGACGCTGTTTTCGATCTATCACATCCAGCGCTTATGGCGTTTGCTCGATGCCCCGGTATACGGCGAAGTGCCGAGCGCACCGGGCATGTGGGGCGAAATCTATTACCGCCTGCATAAGCTCGCCAAGCGTTGGCATGCGCAAGTGCGTCAAGTCGAGCAGCAGCACTCGCGCTTCATTCAAGCGATTCAAGCTTCGCCGAACGGCGTTGCAATGCTCGACGATCACGATCAGATCGAATGGTGCAATGCGATCGCCGAGCAACATTTCGGGCTCGACGCGAAGCGCGATTTGCGACAGCACATCACGCATCTCGTCCGGCATCCCGATTTCGTGCGGTATCTGAACTCGCATCATTACGAGCAAATGCTCATCATGCGTGGCATGGGCGAGAAGCGGCAGAACGTGCTTTCCGTTCAGGCGTTCCCCTACGGTGAAAATCGCAAGCTCGTGCTTTCCGCCGACATCACCGAACTCGAGCGCACCGATGCGATGCGGCGCGATTTCGTCGCGAACGTTTCGCACGAATTGAAGACGCCACTGACGGTGCTTTCGGGTTTTCTGGAGACGATGCGCGAGTTGCCGCTCGATCGATCGGATCGTGAGCGCTACTTGGAATTGATGGATCAGCAGGCCTCGCGCATGCGCAGCATCGTCGACGATTTGCTCGTGCTCGCCAAGCTCGAGGGCAATGTGAAGCCGCCTAGCGATCGAGCGATCGATATGCGCGCGGTGATTGCCCATATACGCGAGGATGCCGCGACGCTATCGGGCGGGCGCCACGCCATTTCCTTCACGGCGGACGACGGCTTGACGGTGACGGGCGCCGACACGGAAGTGTTGAGCGCGCTGGGCAATCTCGTGACGAACGCGATCCGTTACACGCTCGATGGCGGTTCGATCGACGTCGTATGGAAGCGGGTGGGGAAGGAAGCCGTGTTCTCGGTGACCGACACGGGCTTCGGTATTCCCGCCGCCGACATTCCGCGCTTGACCGAGCGCTTTTATCGCGTGGATCGTAGCCGATCGCGCGATACGGGCGGCACGGGGCTGGGGCTGGCGATCGTCAAGCACGTGCTGCAACGGCACGATGCGTTGCTCGCCGTGGAAAGCGAAGAGGGAAGGGGCAGCACGTTCAGCGTGCGTTTTCCCGCGCAGCGTGTGAGGCGTCGGCAGCCGGCTCACGTGTGAGTATTAGGCGGCCAGACTCAACAACCGAAACGCAACAACCGAAACTCAACAGCCGAACTTAACGAGCAAACTCGCCTGCGCGTTGCGCGACGTTTTGCCGGGGCGGCTGCGCCGATAATGGCCGTCGCTTTGCATGACCCAGGCCGATTGATTGTCGCCGAGGAACGACGATAGCCCCTCCGCGATGACGCGCCGCTTCAAGCGCCGATCCTTGATCGGGAAGGCGACTTCCACGCGGCGAAAGAAGTTGCGATCCATCCAGTCCGCGCTCGACAAGTAGACATGCTCTTGCCCATTGGCAAAGAAATAAAAGATCCGATGGTGCTCGAGAAAACGCCCGACGATCGAGCGTACGGTGATGTTCTCCGATAGGCCTTCGACGCCCGGCTGCAACGAGCACACGCCGCGCACGATCAAATCGATCTTCACGCCCGCTTGCGAGGCCTCGTAAAGCTCGGCGATGACGGTGGGCTCGAGCAGCGCGTTCATCTTTGCGACGATGCGTGCCCGCTTGCCGGCGCGCGCATTGTCGGCTTCGGCGCGGATCGCTTGGACGAGTTTCGGATGCAACGTGAATGGCGACTGCCACAGATCATGCAGCTTGAGCTCCCCGCCAATGCCGGTGAGCTGCTGGAAGACATGATGGACGTCTTCGCAGATGCGCTGATCGGCCGTCATCAAGCCGAAGTCGGAATACAAACGCGCCGTGCGCGGGTGATAGTTGCCGGTGCCCAGGTGCGCGTAGCGCTTGAGCATCGACTTACCGTTGTTGGCGGTGCGCCGCACGATCAACATCATCTTCGCATGGCATTTATGGCCGACGACACCGTACACGACATGCGCGCCAACCGCTTCGAGCTGCGATGCCCAGTTGATGTTGGTCTCTTCGTCGAAGCGGGCGAGCAACTCGACGACAACCGTCACTTCCTTGCCGTTGCGCGCGGCTTGCATCAGCGCGTCCATCAGCGGCGAATCGGTGCCGGTGCGATAGATGGTTTGCTTGATCGCGACGACGTTCGGATCTTGCGCGGCCTC
>JBQCDS010000484.1:0-13392 GCA_051961035.1 Trinickia sp.
ATCCCAATAGCACGGATATCGACGCACAAGCGCGCGCGTTGCTCGATCGATTGCAAATATCGGCGAGTCAATGAATCGACGAGCGAGAGCATGAGGAAGTGAGGGGGCGACGCAGCGGCGAGCGCACCCGCGTATCGCCCGCCGCCGACGTCATCGCCCTGGATTGCCCGTCTTTGCCCTCAGTGGGCGCCGCCCCGCACGCGGAATGTGCTCACGACGTCGGCGAGCAAACGCGCCTGCTCCTGCATCGACTGGGCCGCCCCCGCCGCTTCCTCGACCATCGCCGCGTTTTGCTGCGTGGTCTGATCCATCTGCGCGATGGCGACGTTCACTTGCTCGATGCCGCGGCTTTGTTCTTCCGATGCGGCCGAGATCTCGCTGATGATGTCGGTCACGCGCTTCACGGAATGCACGAGCGCGTTCATCTTGCCGCCGGCGCTTTCCACGAGCGTCTTGCCGTTCTCCACGCTGCCGACCGATTCCTCGATCAACGCCTTGATCTCCTTGGCCGCGTCCGAGCTGCGGCGCGCCAGATTGCGCACCTCGCCGGCGACAACCGCAAAGCCGCGCCCCTGCTCGCCCGCACGCGCGGCTTCCACCGCCGCGTTCAGCGCAAGGATGTTCGTCTGAAACGCAATGCCTTCGATCACCGAAATGATGTCGACGACGCGCGCGGAACTCGCCGCGATGTTTTGCATCGTCGACACCACCTGCTGCACCGCCTCCCCCCCCTCGCCGGCGATACGCGACGTATCGGCCGCCATCTGATTCGCTTGACGCGCGTTGTCGGCGTTTTGCTTGACCGTGGCCGTCAACTGCTCCATGCTCGCGGCCGTTTCGCCGAGCGATGCGGCTTGCTGCTCGGTACGGGCCGACAAATCGAGGTTGCCGGCCGCGATCTGCTGCGCGGCATCGTTGATCGTGTCGGTGCCGCCGCGAATGCTGTGCATGGTCTGGGCCAGACGATGCTGCATCCGCTGCATCGCGAACACCATGCTGCCGCGATCGCCATCGCGCACGACGACGTCGTGCGTCAGATCGCCGTCGGCAATCTGCTCCGCCACCCCTGCCGCATAAGCGGGCTCGCCGCCGAGACTGCGCTGCACATTGCGAATGATGACGACGAGCGCGACCGAACTCAGGCTGCCGATGCCGAGGATCGTCAGCAGATAGCTGATTAGACGCGCGTGAAAAGCGGTATCGATGTCGTCGATGTAGACGCCCGACGCGATGTACCAGTCCCAGGGCTCAAACCGCCGGACATACGAAATCTTCGGCACTTCACTCGATTTACCCGGAAACCGCGCCATGTAATCGACGAAGCCTGAACCGTTCGCCTTTGCCACCTTCAGCAACTCGACGAACAAGTATTTGCCGTTGACATCCTTGTAGTTGCTCTGGTCCTTGTTCACGAGCGCCGGCAGGACCGGATGCATCAGCACGACCGTGTTCGCATCGGTAATGAACAGGTAGCCGTTGCCCGGATATCGCATCGCGGCAAGCGTCTTCATTGCACGCTGCTTGGCGTCGTCCTCCGACAATTCGTGGCGTTCGGCCATTTGCTCATAGTGCGCGACGACGCCCGCACCCGCTTCCACGATATTGCGGATCGCCGCCTGGCGGCCCGCCAGCATCGTCTCGCGCGTTTGCACGGCAGCCCAGCCGCCAAAGAACAACAAGCCGAGCCACATGACGAGCAAGGCCAAACCCAATTTCTTACCGAGTGTTAGACGATCCACACTTTCCTCGCAGCAAAGCCGATCTGCCTCGCGTGTGCGATGGCTACCGGCGTGTCACCAACATTGGCTTATCACGGATTAACGGCGCGCGGCGGCGATTCTAAAGGTGGGCCATGCTGGAAAGCCGAACAAATTATTCAACGGGTACTTAATGGGAAGCGCAAAGCAGACACGATGGGTGTCGGGCACCGGCATGGTTCCGGCGGTGCATCGGCAAAAGAAGCGCAATATATGCCTTGCCATTTATATGCCGTTCTACGTATATTAAGAGCCATGGAATCCACCTTCGCCGTCATCGCCGAACCCAGCCGTCGCGCCATCCTGAGCTTGCTCGCGATTGCCGAGCGCTCCGTCGGCGACATCGAACAGGCGCTCCGCCTCTCGCAACCCTCGGTCTCCAAGCATCTCCGAGTACTGCGCGAAGCGGGGTTCGTGCAATCGCGCGTCGCCGCGCAGCGGCGCCTGTACCGCATCCGCCCCGAACCGCTGATGGAGATCGACGCCTGGCTGGCTCCGTTCCGGCAGTTCTGGGCCGCGCACCTCGATGCACTCGAACGTCATCTCGATGAAACAGATCCTCCACCACGCGCAAGAGGCACGAAACCATGAGCAAACGTGACGAATACAAGCCGGGCGCCGCAGCCGGCGCCGAAGTCAGGAAAGATGGCGAGAAATGGACGCTCGTCGTCGTACGCGAGTTGCGCCACTCGCCCGAGAAAGTCTGGAAAGCGCTGACGGATCCCGCATGCTTGCGTGAATGGGCGCCTTTCGATGCCGACAAAAGCCTTGCGGCGGTGGGCCCGGTCAAACTATCGACGGTCGGCACACCGACATCGAACGTCAGCGAAACGCAGGTCACGCGCGCCGACGCGCCGAATGTCCTTGAATACCGCTGGGGCGAAAACGACCTGCGCTGGACACTCGAAGCGCACGGCGAAGGCACGCGCCTCACGCTCTGGCATAACATCGACCGCGGCTTCATCGCAATGGGCGCGGCGGGCTGGCACATCTGCTTGGACGTGCTCGATCGGCTGGTTGGCGAGGAACCCATTGGGCGCATCGTGGGGGCAGAGGCGATGAAGTTCGATTGGCCGCGCTTGAACGACGAATACGCAAGACAATTCGGAGTCTGACCGCACCGCCCGAACCGCCATGCAAACTCACCCGAGGATCGAACCATCGTGACAAAAACGAATACGGTCGAGAGCAAGCCGGCCTCGCAATTGATCGACGAACGCATTGCCTCCCTCGGCGATTGGCGCGGCAATACGCTGAGTGCCATCCGCGCGTTGATCAAAGAGGCCGAGCCGAACGTCGTCGAGCAATGGAAGTGGATGGGTACCCCCGTGTGGTCGCACGATGGAATCATCTGCACGGGCGAGTCTTACAAGTCGATCGTGAAGCTGACATTCCTCAAAGGCGCTTCATTGAACGATCCATCTAAGCTCTTTAATTCGAGCCTCGACGGCAACACCCGGCGCGCCATCGATATCCACGAAGGCGAAGAAATCGATTCCAATGCGTTCAAGGCGCTCGTTCGCGAGGCGATTGAACTCAATGCTTCGAGTGCGAAGGCCCAAGCCAAACGTAAGCGCACCAAGCAGTGAACGATACGCGGCAAGGCATGCGCTCGTCTGAGCCAGCCCGGCGAATGCCTTGATCCGCTTCGATACGAGAACGCTTCAGAAGAGCGCGCTTCAGAAATCCCCGCTTTCTGCCGTTAACCATGTTGTTGGCATGCACCCGAGCGCGGCCGACATCACCGCCCGCCAGTTCGGAACGTCGGCGGCGATGCATGGACACAACGAGTCTTTGAACGGCATGGAAAACCCTGGGATCGACAACGAAAACGAATACTGCGTGCCTGTGGGCGATTTGCATGTCGCCGTGATCGGGTACGACGCCCACGGCCGGCGGCGCTACATGAACCGCGCCGCGAAGGCCATGATGAGCGTCGCGGAGCAAGGACGGCCCGCTGTGCTCACCGAAGCGCAATTGCTCTCGCCCGCCACGCTCCAGCGGTTCCTTGACGCGATCGCAGAAGTGGCGGCGACCGGCGTCATGCGCGAGCTCGAACTCACGTTCGACGCGCTGCCGCAAGCGCTGCGCGAGCATTATCTCGTGCAGATCGTGACCGATCCGACGAAGGATCGCGATCCGGGCGTGCTCGCCTTGTGCTTGAACATTACGCCGCGTAAGGAGGTTGAGGCCAAGTTGCGCGAGCGCGAATCGTTCCTCTCTTCGCTGCTCGATACCATACCCATCCCCGTCTTTTCCAAGGATCGGCAGGGCCGCTATCTCCGGCTGAATAAAGCTTTCCAAGATTTCCTGGGCGTCCCGAGAGAACAATTCGTCGGCAAGACCGTGTTCGAGATCAACCCCTACGAACTGGCGAAAAAATACTTCGCCATGGACGAGGAGCTCTTCGCCACGGAAGGCATTCAACGGTATGAATTCAAGGCACGCAATGCGCGCCAAGAAGATCGCGAGGTTGAATTCACCAAAGCCGTCTTTCACGACGCCGAGGGGCGCCAGGCTGGGTTGATCGGCGCCATCATGGACATCACCGAGCGCAAGCGCGCGGAAACGGAATTGCGCGCGCGGTACGATGAAATACTGCAACTGAACAAGAGCCTCAAAGAGCAAGCGCGCGAATTGTCCGAAGCGCGCGCACAGCTGATGAACGTGCTGCATACCATTCCCGATATGGTCTGGTTCAAGAGCACGAGCGGCGTGTTCATGCTGTGCAACCACGGTGTGGAGCGGTTTGTCGGCAAATCCAAAGCCGACATTCTGGGCAAAACCGACTACGATTTTTTCGACGCACAGCTGGCCGATTTTTTCCGCGAACGGGAACAAGCCGCGATCGACGCGACGCGCATTTGCGTCAACGACGAATGGGTCGTCAGCCCCGCCACCGGCGAACCGTTTTTGCTGGAAACGCGCCGGCTCCCCGTCTTCGATTCGCAAGGTCAAGTAACCGGTGTGCTGGGCGTGGTCCGCGATATCACGGAACGTCGGCGCTTCGACGAAACGCTGGCCCGACGCGAGCGCGAGTTCCGGACACTCGTGGAAAATTCGCCGGACACCGTGGCTCGTTACGGCAAAAATCTGCGGCGCCTTTACGCCAATCCGACCTTCGTCGCGCTCGCCGCCGGCGACGCGAGCGCGTTGATCGGCAAAACGCCATCGGAATATCCGGGCGGCCCGAATACCGTGCTTTACGAACGGGAGATGGCACGGGTATTCGTCGACGCAATCGATCGTCAGTTCGAATTGCGATGGCAGCCGGCCGTGGGCGATGAGTTGTGTCAACTCATCCGCCTAACTCCGGAACTCGGCCCGGACGGCAGCGTGGAAACGGTGCTGGCCGTCGGACGCGACATCACGGAACTGCACGCATCGCGCGAAAAAATTCATCACATGGCGTATTTCGACGCGCTGACAGGGCTGCCGAACCGCACGTCGTTCAACGAAATGTTGCGACGGCTCTCGGACGGGGAATCGACCAATCGATTGACGGCCGTGATGATGATCGACATGGATCGCTTCAAGAGCGTCAACGATACGATGGGACATGCGGTGGGCGATGAGCTGCTGCGCGAAGCGGCAGCGCGTCTGCGTTCGAGCGTGCGCCCCGGCGACACCGTTGCGCGCTTCGGCGGCGACGAGTTTGCCGTTCTACTGCCCGACGTTCGCAATCGAAGAACCGCCGAGCAGATTTCAGCGACGATCATCCAGCGGCTGGGCGAGCGCTTCATGCTCGAGGGCAAGGAAGTATTCATTTCGTGCAGCTTGGGAATCGCACTGCATCCCATCGATAGCGCGGACGCCGACGATCTGCTCAAGTACGCGGATTCGGCCATGTATTTGGCCAAGCGCTCCGGCCGTCGCGGCTTCCGCTTCTACACGAACGACTTGACGATCGAAGCGGCGGCCAACCTTTTGCTTGAATCGCAGCTTCGGCGAGCGATCGATAGGGGCGAGCTCGAACTTCATTACCAGCCCCAAGTCGCGTTCCGCGATGCAGAAGTGCTCGGATCGGAAGCATTGTTGAGGTGGAATCGTGCCGGATCCGGCTTCATTCCTCCGGATCAGTTCGTGCCGCTTGCCGAGGAAACGGGCCTCATTACCGAGATCGGCCGATGGGTGTTGCGCGAAGCCTGCCTTGCCGCCGCCGAGTTCAACGGCCGCGGCGGCCCTGTGCATACCGTCGCCGTGAATTTGTCGGCGCGGCAGTTCCAACCGCGCGGCTTGGTGCCGATGGTCGAAAAGATGCTCGCCGAGACGGGATGCCGGCCGCAATGGCTCGAATTGGAAATCACCGAGAGCCTGTTGCTCGATGAGGACGATTCCGTGGTGTATGCGCTATCCGCATTCAAGGAGATGGGGCTCTCGATTGCGATCGACGATTTCGGCACGGGGTATTCCGCGCTGAGCTATCTGACGCGCTTTCCGATCGATACGCTGAAGATCGATCGAACCTTCGTGCAAAAGGTCACGACCGATCGCCGCCACGCGGAACTCGTCAAGGCGATATTGTCGATCTCGCGCTGCCTCGGGCATCGAGTCGTGGCGGAAGGCGTCGAAACGATGGAGCAAGCGACGTTTTTGAACGTGTACGGCTGTGAAATCGCGCAAGGCTTTCTGTATAGCAAGCCGCTGCGCAAGGGCGAGATCGCGTTGCTGCCGCGCTATTTGACGCCGCGCAGGCAAGCCGATGCCGGCGTGAACGTGGAAAGCGAAGAACGGTGACGATCGGCTAATATACGGCCCGCTATTCAGAACCCCGTCGAAGCGGAGCCTTTCAGTGATCGAACCGACCAACGTATTCAAAGACAACCTCGCCCTGCTGCCCTCGATCGATGCCGTCGAGCGCATCGATCTCGTCGACGACAGCGGCACCGTGATGGCCAGCATCGAGAACAAGCCGGGCAAACAAGGCTCGCTGGCGGTGTATCACTATCTGCGCCAGGTGTTCGGCAAACTCGACGCCAATGCCGCCCGGCACGGCCTCGCCGTGTTCGCGGAACATACAGCCGATGCGCGCAATCGCCCCGGCGCGCATCCGAATGTAGACCGGCTGATCGAGATCGTGGACGGCGGGAAGGCGCTCGGCATCGCGGTGACTGAAAAGGCGTAGGGCTTACTTGCTGCGGCTGCGGGCCGCACTTTCGCCGCGACAGTTTCCAGTGATTTTTTTAAAACTACTGAAAACCGCGCTACGCGTCGCCCCTTTCGCCCGCCCGCCCCTTGAGCCGCCCGAGGATTTCCTGCGTGTGCTCGCCGATCTTGGCGAGCGCGCGCCGCACGCCGGGGCGACGCCCGTCCATCGTGAGCGGCAAGAGCACCACGTCCGTCGTCCCGCCATCGTCGGTCGTCATCGGCGCAAGGCCGCCGCTCGCCTTCAAGTGCGGATCGTCGAGCAACTGCTCGGGCCGCACGATCGGTGCGTAGGGCACCCCCGCCGCTTCGAGCTTCGGCACCAGCTCGTCGACGCAATGGTCTTTCAAAATCTCGCCGAGCATCGGAATCAGCACGGCCCGGGTCGCCACGCGCTCCGCGTTGCTGGCGAAGCGGGGATCGGCCGCGACATCCTGCCGATCGAGCACGCCGCACAGCGCGACAAACTGCTTGTCGCTGACCGCGCCGATGAAAAGCTGCGCGCCCTGGGCCAGCGTGAAGACGTCGTACACGCTCCAAGCCGAGACGCGCGCCGGCATGGGCGGCAACGGTTGATGCGTCATCGCGTGCTGCATCATGTGTTGCGCGCACAAGAACACGCAGTTTTCGAACAGCGCGCTTTGCACCTCTTGCCCGCGCCCCGTGCGATCGCGTTCGCGCAACGCGGCCAAGATGCCGATCGCGCCGAACATACCGCCCATGATGTCGTTGACCGATGCCCCGGCGCGCAAGGGGCGACCGACCGGCCCCGTCATATAGGCCAAGCCGCCCATCATCTGTACCACTTCGTCGAGCGCGAGCCGCTTATCGTAAGGCCCGGGCAAGAAGCCCTTGTGCGAGGCATACACGAGCCGCGGATAGCGCGCGGCCAACGCCTCGTAGTCAAGCCCGAACTCGCGCATGAGGCCCGGCCGGAAGTTCTCGATCACCACATCGCACTGGCCGATCAATTCAACGGCCTGGGCCTGCCCCTCCGGTGTGGAGATATCGATGACCACGCTCTTCTTGTTGCGGTTGAACGTGCGAAAAAAGCCGATGCCGAGCCCCGGCAGCCGGCGCGTCTTATCGCCGCCGGGCGGCTCGATCTTAATGACCTCGGCCCCCAAATCGGCCAGGATCATCCCGCACGTCGGCCCCATGACCATGTGCGTGAATTCGACGACGCGGATGCCGTCGAGAGGCAGCGAGGAAGGCGTGTTCATCGTGTACCCGCGTGAAGATCGTTCGCGCAACGAACGCTAAAAGTCTTGGGAAGCCCAGCACGCGGCACGCTGGCGTGCAGCGTTTCGTCGGGCAGCCATCGGGCGAGATCGGCATGCAGCGCAAGCAGCGCCGCCATGTCGATCCCGGTTGCAATCCCCATCTCGCTGAGCATGAACGCGAGATCCTCGGTCGATGCGTTGCCGCTCGCGCCGGGCGCATGCGGACACCCACCGATACCGCCCAGCGATGCATCGAATCGCTCGATGCCGATTTCGAGCGCCGCATAAACATTGGCCAGCGCAAGCGCGCGCGTATCGTGGAAATGCGCGCATGCAAGCCGATCGCCGGCCACGCGCCGCGCCTTCTCGAACAACTCGCGCACCGCACGTGGGCCGGCGTAGCCGACCGTATCGGCCAATCCCACGTCGTCGGCACCGGCATCGAGCACAGCCTGCAGGCAGCGCAACACTTCTCGACGGGGCACTTCGCCTTGGATCGTGCAACCGAACGCCGTGCTGATGCCCACCTCTATTCGCGTCTTCGCACCCGATGCATCGCGGGCGGCTCGCATGCGTGCCACTTCCGCGATCACTTCATCAGGCGTCCTACGTAGATTGGCGAGGCTGTGCGCATGGCTGGCCGATAGCGGAACGAGCATGCTGTGCACGCCCGCCTCGAGCGCCCGCTCGGCGCCTTTCAGATTGGGCACGAGCACGGATACCACGAGACCGGGTAGTGTCTTGGCAAAAGCGACCACTTCCGCCGTATCGGCAAGTTGCGGCAGCAAGCGAGCGGGGACGAACGACCCCACCTCGATTTCTCGTTGGCCGCACTCGTAAGCCCGACGAATCCACTCGCACTTGCGTTCGGTGGGCAAAATCGTCTCGATGCTCTGCAAACCGTCACGCAACCCGACTTCTCGGATAACGACACGTGAAGGGAATGACGTCATGGGTGATGCCTCCTATGCAACATTCATAGGCCGGCGGCTTGCGCACCGGCTCGGCGTTTGATAACTTTAGCCATTCCCGGCACGCCATCAAGCGTTATTTCGGAAGCCGAAACGTTCCGAACCGGAAACTCACGCAACCCCCACCCCACAATCGATCCTTCGATGCGCGACATCGATCTGAAAACGCTGCGTCTGTTCGTCGCCGTTTGCGAGCACCGCAATATGGCGCGCGCCGCGCAGGAACTGCACATCGAGCCGTCGGCGATCAGCAAGCGCATCGCCCAACTCGAAAGCGATCTGGGCGTGCCGTTGCTCGTACGTGCGCGCCGGGGCACGCAGCCCACGCCTGCCGGCATCGTTCTGCTCGAACACTCGCGCAACGCGCTATTTACGATGGAGCGCATCGCCACCGACGTATCCGGTTTCAAACATGGGCTCGTGGGCAGCGTGTCGGTTTGCGCCTCCGCCTCGGCCATTGCCGAGACACTGCTCGACGATATCGCCGCTTTCATGCGGAAACCGGAATACGAAAACGTGAAGGTCAATGTCGAGGAATTAATTTCGCTGGAAATCGTGCGCCGCGTGCGCGATGGCGAAACCTCGATCGGGGTGTGCTGGGATCACGTCGACCTGCAAGGGCTCACGCACCGGCCCTATCGCCAGGATCATCTTGCGCTGGCCGTGCATCCGCGGCATCCGCTCGCGAGCTACGCATCGGTCTCGCTCGAGCAAACGCTGGGATTCGATCACGTGGGCATGCCGCCTTCCACCGCCGTGCACACGATGCTGCGGCGAGCGGCGGCGGCAATGGGGCGCAGCGTGTCGTATCGCATGGTCGTATCGACATTCGACGCCACGTTTCGGGTGGTGGCGGCCAACTTGGGAATCAGTGTCGTGCCGGCCGAGGTCGGCCGTACCTATTCGCGCGTCTTCGACATGAAGGTCGTGCCGCTGACCGATGAATGGGCGACGCGCCACTTCGCCATTTGCTTTAGGGACTACGAAGGCTTGCAGCCGGCCGCACAACGGCTCGTGGATCATTTGACAGCGCGGGCGGGAAAACACTGAACAGAAAACACCTACCTTGATGGGCCGGCGAAGTTTGCGCACAATCGCGTGAGTCGACCGGCGGCGATACGCGTGCTTTCGTACGTGCGTATGCCATGCGTCGATGTCATGGCAGTGTCATACGCAGGGTCTTCGCATTGAAACGGCGCAACGCGCGCCAATCCCATCAAGGAGACGCCGATGAAAGCCATTCCCCCTCTTGCAGTTCGACGTGCAGCGTTATGGTCCGGCGCCGCGATAGCCGGCGCATTTTTCTTTTCCACAGCCCATGCCGACGATCGCCAGGACGCGCAATCCGGCTTGAACCGCTTGCCCTCGTTCATCGTCGCGAGCAGCTTGCGCACCACGACTTACGACGGCGTCAGCGACGACCTGCTGACCGCCGGCCTCGGCAAGACGGGGCTTGCGGGCCCAGCGCCCACGATCGCGAATCCGGCCAGCCCGACCGTCGCCGAACTGCGCCGCCTGGCGATTTGGTCGAACTACCGGGCGCTCGTCGATATGACGCCAACGGGCGGATACGGGCGCTTCTGGGGGCCGAAAATCGATCTAGATGGAAACGACACGCTGGGCGAAGGCAAGATCCCCGGCACCGAGTACCTCGCCTATGCGGACAACGGCACCGGCAAACAAAACGTCACGCTCATGGTGCAAGTGCCGGCGAACTTCAATCCGGCAAGCCCGTGCATCGTCACCGCCACTTCGTCGGGCTCGCGCGGCGTCTACGGCGCGGTGTCCGCGGCCGGCGAATGGGGGCTAAAGCGCGGGTGCGCCGTCGCGTATACGGACAAAGGCACCGGCAACGGCGCGCAGGAACTGATGACCGGCAATGTCACGCTGATGGATGGGCGCGTCGCCAGCGCGGCCAGCGCCGGGCGCGATAGCTTGTTCACCGTCGACGCCCCCGCCGGCGACATCGCCCGCTACAACGCGGCATTCCCCTACCGGTATGCGTTCAAACATGCTCATTCGCAGGAGAACCCCGAGCGCGATTGGGGCAAGGACACGCTCGAGGCCGTCGAATTCGCCTATTGGGTGTTGAACCACCAATTCTGTGACGCCATGCCCGGCTCGCATTCGCACGTTCGCTATCGTCCGGGCAGCATCACGACGATCGCCGCTTCGGTCAGCAACGGTGGGGGTGCCTCGCTGGAAGCGGCCGAGCAAGATACGCGCGGGTTGATCACGGCCGTTGTCGTGGGAGAACCGCAAGTCAACGTGCGCATGCCGCGTCGCGCGCAGGTGCTCGAAGGTGGGCAGCCGATCGCGGAAGCGGGCAAGCCGCTGGCCGATTACGTCACGCTGGCCAACTTATTGCAGCCGTGCGCGGCACTGGCACAGGCGGCCACGGGCGCCCCCTATCTCACGACGCTTCCTGTCGCTACCACGATGGCGATTCGGCAAGCGCGTTGCGCCTCGCTCGCGGCGGCCGGATATGTGACCGGCGCTGACGTACAGACGCAAGCAAACGATGCGCTCGCGCGTTTGCATGCGGCCGGCTACGAGGCCGATTCCGATCTGTTGCAAGCGCCGATGTGGGATTCTCAAGCAGTGCCGGCCGTTGCCGTGACGTACGCGAATGCCTACACGCGCTCGAGCGTGCTCGACAACCTGTGCGGCTTCAGCTTCGGCACGACGAACGCCACCACCGGTGCGGCAGGCGTGCCTCCGGCCGTGCCTCCAATGCCGACCGTTTTCGGGCTAGGAAACGGCATTCCCCCGACGAACGGCATCAACCTCGTCTATAACAATGGGAGCGCAGGCGCCGCCGATCATCGCTTTGCGACACCGGATGCGAGCTTCGCCGGCGCTGTCTGCATGCGACGCTTGTGGACGGAGCACGACCCGCGCATGAGGGCCAGCGTGCATGCCATCCGCGTCCGGGCGGACCTGCATGGCAAGCCGGCTATTCTCGTGCAAGGACGCAGCGATGCGTTGGTCCCGATCAATCACGCATCGCGCGCTTACCTGGCGGCGAACAGCGCAAGGGAGGGCGCGGATAGTCAAGTCTCGCTGTATGAGATCACGAACGGCCAGCACTTCGACGCGTTTCTCGGCTTTCCCGGCTTCGATACGCGTTTCATTCCGGTCCATTACTACTACCTGCAAGCGCTCAATCTGATGTGGCGTCACTTGAAGAACGGCACCGCGCTGCCGCCGTCGCAAGTGATTCGCACCGTGCCGCGCGGCGGCACGCCGGGGGCCGCGCCCGCGCTGACCACCGCGAATCTGCCGGCGATCGTCTTACATCCGGGCAGCAACGCGATCGATGTCGACCGAGGCGTCGTTAATGTCCCGCATTGAGTCCGCACGCGCCGGATACTCGCTCGACGCTGGAGCGACCGTCACGAGATAGCCGGCTCACGAAAACGCGCCGCGCGCCGCTTGCGGCGCGTTTTCTTTTGTCCGCGCACTGCTGCAATGTGCAACAGGGATGTATCGAAACGGAACACTATACCGTTGCGATGCGACGGTCTCCCCGGGCCGCGCCCACGATTTCAAACCTTGACGGGGCACGCAACGGTATGGCCGCGCGCCGGCATGCGCCTTGCTTTTAGTCGTGCACGTCCCGCAGTGCGCGCGGCGTTCCATCGACACCAATGAACCAAGGAGATGACCATGCAGTGGACCACCCCCGCCTATACCGACCTGCGTTTCGGCTTCGAAATCACGATGTACATCGCGACGCGCTGATCGCGACCAACCGGCAAACCGACAAACCGACAAACCGACAAACCGACCTCGCGCGGCTCGCGTATCGCACCTGTGCGCATGCGCGAGCCGCGCGCTCGAGAGCACGGCCATGATCGTCAAAATCCTCGGTTCGGGAGCGGGCGGCGGTGTCCCGCAGTGGAACTGCAACTGCGAGAACTGCAAGCAAGCGCGGCTCCCGAGCGGCCACGTCACCCCTCGGACGCAATCGTCGATCGCGATCAGCGAAAACGGCGTCGATTGGGTGCTCGTCAATGCATCGCCCGATCTACTCACCCAATTGCGCGCCAACCCAACGCTGCAGCCGGCGCGTGCCAAGCGCGATAGCGGCATCGCCGCCGTGCTCGTGACGGATGCGCAAATCGACCATGTCACCGGCCTTCTGATGCTGCGCGAGCGCACGGCGCCGCTTCCGCTTTACGCCACTTCGCCTGTGTTCGAGGATTTATCGAGCGGACTGCCGCTCGTGCCGGTGCTATCGCACTACTGCGGTGTGGCGCAGCACGAGATCACGCTATCTGAGCCGTTCACGAT
>JBQCDS010000485.1:0-6704 GCA_051961035.1 Trinickia sp.
GGTCCCACTGAGCCCTACATCGACCAAGCAGAGTGATCTCCCGCAGCTTGCCGCGGGAAACTACGACGCTTACTTCAAGAAGCTCGCCGCGAATATCTGTAATCTGACCGGAGCGCCGCAACGCGTGATCGTTCGCCTCGGGTGGGAATTCAACGGCGCCTGGTATCCCTGGTCGGCGTTGGGCCAGGCCGCCGCCTACAAGGCAGCGTTTCGACACGTTGCCCAAGTCATGCGCACACAATGCACCGTTCTGCATTTCGAATGGAACATAGCCTGGGGCACAAACTGGACGTTCGATTGGACTACGGCTTATCCGGGAGACGATATCGTCGATGTCGTCGGCATGGATGTCTACGACCAATACAACACGTACGGTTGGTACAACGTCCTGCACATCTACCAAGGGCTATTGTTCATGCGTGATTTTGCCCGCGCGCACAATAAGTTCGAAGCCTATTCGGAGTGGGGGCTCTCCTCTCAGCCTCTTCCGGTGGGCAACGGCGACGACCTGGAGTACGTTCAAGGCATGTACAACTGGATCAAGGCGGGCGGCTCCAGAGTACGCTATGCCGACTATTGGAACAGTTCCGCGGGTGGCCCGAATGGCGTGATCTACAGCGACGATCCCACCGTTCCGGTGACGATGCCGAAATCCGCCGTTCTGTATAAAAAGCTGTTCGGCCAGTAGTATGCCGTTCGAATGAAAGCGCTTTCCGCAAGCCCAACATCGCCCTCGGGCCGCACCTGACCGACCGATGGCTGCCATCGAATGACGACAAGCAGGGCGAAAGGTGAGCGTTTGCGGGAGAGCAGCACGAAGCGCCGACGCGCGTCAGCACGCGGCGATTTGGCAATGCACCGCGTACCGATGGTGGCCCCGCAGAGTTGGCGATCCGCGTTGAAGGTGAGGTTTTTCGGGAAAGTAAGCCCGCGCGCGTCAGTGGCGCCCGAGGGCAGCCCGTCACAAGTTTGCGCACAGCCGATGAACGCATCCCGCGTCGCGGAAGGTGAGCCTTTACGGGAGGAGTGAAACGCCCGTGAAGTGCGGTCAGAAACGGCATCCGATTGCACCGGTTCGATATGAACCGCAAGACGCATCGGCATTCAATTGATTGGTGCTCAACGAATGCGGTGCGTAGGCCAGCGGTTCCGCTCGCCCGTTCGTGAAACGCTCCAAGGTGAGATTTTTCGGGAGCGGGTCGGCGTGTATTTCGACGGCTCATCATCCCCGATCCTGCGCGCCGCATGGTTCGCGACGCGTTTTGCATTGGCACGATAAACTGCTGCGTCCGTTTTATGGACTCGACGCCGATGCCGTCGTCGAGCGGCCGGCATCGCGTCCCAAGATCGCGACCTGAGTGAAGGGCGGCCCTTTACGCGTTCGCCCGTTCCCGTCTTTTCCCTGACTTCTTCCCATCCAGGAGCCCCTGTTCATGACAACCGTCGCAATCGTTTACTTCAGCGGCTACGGCCACACTGTCAAGCTCGCTCAGGCCGTGCACGCCGGCGCTGCCGCCGAGCATGGCGCGAAGGCGACGCTCTATCGAATCGACGAGAACGGCGATCTGCCCGAAGGTACGTGGGAGGAACTGGCCAAGGCCGATGCGATCATCTACGGCAGCCCCACCTACATGGGCGGCCCGGCATGGCAGTTCAAAAAGTTCGCCGACGCGAGTTCGAAAGTGTGGTTCACGCAAGGTTGGAAGAACAAGCTAGCGGCGGGGTTCACGACGTCGGCGTCGACGAACGGCGACAAGTTTTCGACGCTGGAATACTTTTGGACACTGTCGCAGCAGCATGGCCAGGCGTGGATCGGCACGGGGTTGATGCCGGCGAACAAGAAGTAAAACGGCCCGGCGGATGTCAATTGGACGGCCGGCTTTGCCGGTGTGCTCGCAATCTCGCCGTCCGATGCATCGCCCGACGAGGCACCGCGTTCCGGGGATCTCGAAACGGCTCGGCTGCTCGGCAAGCGCGTTGCCGAATTCGCGACGCGGCTACGCTGAGCGCAGTGCGGTGAAAGGACGCGGCCGCAAGCCGGCCGCGTGCGGCATGCATGCTTGGCCGCGCGGCCGCGATGCGACGAACGATTGGCACTCCTAAGCGACTGGAACGGAAGAATACAGCCGGTGCAGCGCCCGCGCTCATCGCGCCCGGCTCTGTAGCCGCAATTCGGAGAAGCTATTCGATGTTGTCGTTGCTTCACACACAATGAAAAAAGGAAACGCCGCGTATCGCGCAAGTGGGTCGCGCTAGCACAGCGCACTGGCCGTTCGGATCGACCCAGGCAGAGCCGGCCATCGTTCTCGGCTCGAATCCGCTTATACGCAATGGCTCCCATGCGCGGCATGGCAATGCGAGCGACGGCCTGCTTCGCAGCGCACATCCAATGTGGCATGGATCGTGCTTGGGACACCTGGTTGAGCATTCGCGTCGCGGCTGCGCGCAGCGGATGTAACGAACCGTCAGCCCGCGTTGTGCCGTCAACCTGTTTCGGTCGCCTCGTTGAGGCGGGAATTCAGCCATTGCAGCCGGCCTGAATTCCCTATGTTTTGCCTGCTGCGGTAATTTGCTGTGGACGAATACATCGCCGCGCCGTTCCCGAACCGCAGTTGTCGCTCGCCACGCCATGCCGGCGGATCGCCGTGGGTTTTTGCGCGCATTAAGCATACCTTTGCTGTGATTCGGAAATAGCGATCCCCTATGAGCGACACAAGTACCATGCCATCCAATAAAGACCCATTCGATTTCGTATCGGGCGGCGGGGAGCTCGGAACGCTCATCCGCGCCTATGACTGGCGCTCGACCGCGCTCGGCGATCCTCAAAGCTGGCCTCACAACCTGAAGCTCGCGCTGCGCATCATGCTGAGCTCTCGTCAGCCGATGTGGATCGGCTGGGGCGCGCCGCTCGTCTTTTTTTATAACGATGCGTACAAGTCGATCATCGGCGGTAAGCATCCGTGGGCGCTTGGGAGGCCAATCGCCGAAGTGTGGCGCGAACTATGGGACGACATCGGCGAGATGCTCGACCTCGCGATGAGCGGCGGCGAAGCGACTTACATGGAAGCGCAGCCCCTGATCATGGAGCGATACGGCTACCGCGAGGAGACGCATTACACGTTCTCGTATAGCCCGGTTCCGAACGATGACGGCAGCGTGGGCGGCATCATTTGCGCGAACTCGGAGGATACGCAGCGTGTCATCGGCGAACGGCAACTTGCGCTGTTGCGCGACGTGGCCGCAGGCGCGGCCGACGCGCGTACCTGGCAGGAGGCGAGCGCTTCGAGTGTGCGCGCGCTGGGCGGCGACGGACGCGACTTGCCGTTTGCCTTGCTATATCTCGCGGAGCCCGGTGCCGACGACATGGCGCTCGCTGGTGCCTCCGGCATCGACGCGGGGCACGAAGCGGCGCCGGCGCATATCTCGGCCGACGCGCCCGGACTATGGCCAGTCCATGAAGCGTTGCGTAGCCATCGGCCGATCGTCGTCTCAGATTTGGGGGCCCGCGTGACATCGCCGATTCCTTGCGGGCCGTGGCGAGAGCCGCCGACGCAAGGCGTCGTGATGCCCATCTTGCCGTCGGGCGAAATGGGGCGCGCCGGTGCGCTTGTCGTCGGGCTCAATCCCTATCGCCTGTTCGACGAGCACTACCGCGGCTTTCTAAGCCTCGTCGCCGGACAAATCGGCGCGGCGGTGGCGCACGCTCAAGCCTACGAGGAAGAGTGCCGGCGCGCCGAGGCGCTCGCGCAAATCGATCGCGCGAAGACGGCATTCTTTTCGAACGTGAGCCACGAATTTCGCACGCCGCTCACGCTGATGTTGGGACCCATCGAAGACGCGCTGGGCGATACCACGGACACCGCGCTCCCGCCGTTGCAACGCAAACGCCTTGGAACGGCGCATCGCAATGGCTTGCGTCTGCTCAAGCTCGTCAATTCATTGCTCGATTTCTCGCGTATCGAGGCCGGTCGCGTCGTGGCGACGTTCGAGCCGACCGACCTCGCGAAGCTGACGGCCGAACTGGCATCGAACTTCGAATCGGCGACGGAACGCGCGCGGCTCAAGCTCTCGATTGCGTGCGAACCATTGCCGCAGCCCGTCTATGTCGATCGGGACATGTGGGAGAAGATCGTCCTGAACTTGCTGTCGAACGCGTTCAAATTCACGTTCGAAGGACAGATCGCCGTCGCGACGCGTCTCGCCGCCGACGGTACCGCTGCCGAACTTATCGTGCGCGATACGGGCGTAGGCATTGCGCCGCGCGAGTTACCGCGGTTGTTCGAGCGCTTTCACCGCGTCGAGGGGCAGCGCAGCCGCTCATTCGAAGGCTCCGGCATCGGGCTAGCGCTCGTCCAAGAACTCGTGAAGCTGCACGGCGGCATGATTGCCGTCGATAGCAAAGTGGGCGAAGGCACCGCATTCACGCTGCGGATACCGTTCGGATCTTCTCACTTGCCGCCGCAGCAAATCGGGCCGACACGCACGGCGTCGCCGCGGTCGGGGCGTGCCGGCGCCTACGTGGAAGAAGCGCTGCGTTGGCTGCCGCGCGGCGAACCATCCCTCGATGGCGAGCCGGCCGACATCGACACCGACACACCGGCGGAACGCGGCGACGACATGCCTGAATGGTCGTTCGGCCGAGGGACGATGGGCGAGCGCGTGCTGATCGTCGACGACAATGCCGACATGCGCGAGTACATCGGGCGTCTACTGGGAACGCGTTGGGACGTGGAAACGGCGTCGGACGGCCGCGCGGCGCTCGAAGCGATGCGCAAGCGCAAGCCCGATCTGATCTTGACCGACGTGATGATGCCGGTGCTCGACGGCTTCGGTTTGCTGCGCGAGATCCGAGCCGACGCGCAATTGCGTCACCTGCCCGTGGTCATGCTTTCGGCGCGCGCAGGCGAAGAGGCGCGCGTCGAAGGGCTCGAATCGGGCGCCGACGATTATCTGACGAAGCCGTTCTCCGCGCGCGAACTGATGGCCCGTGTGAATGCCAACCTCGAAATGGCGCGCTTGCGGCGGGACGCGACGCGCGAGCTGCTCGAGAGCGAGGCGCGCTTTCGCAACATGGCGAACCATGCGCCCGTGATGATGTGGGTGAGCGATCCCAGCGGTTCGCTCACTTACCTCAATCGGCTCTGGTGCGAGTTTACGGGGCAATCGCTGGACGAAGCGTTGGGCAACGGCGCATGGGATGCCCTGCATCCCGACGATCGTAAGCAGTACGAAACGTCTTTCGCCCTGGCGAGCGAGAACGGCGAGGCGTTCAGCGCCGAATGCCGCGTGCGCCGCTCGGACGGCGTGTATCGGTGGGCGCTCAGCGCGGCTGCGCCGCGATTTGGCGATGACGGTACCTTTCTGGGCTTCATCGGGTCAATCATCGATATCACGCATCGTAAGGAGGCCGAACGCATTCTGCAGGAGGCCAACGTCGTGCTCGAGCGGCGCGTAGCCGCGGCGATCGCGGAGCGCGTGCACACGGAGGCACAATTGAGGCAGGCGCAAAAAATGGAAGCGATCGGCAAATTGACGGGCGGCGTCGCGCACGATTTCAACAACGTGTTGCAGGTGATCGCAGGCAATCTCCAATTGCTCAGCCGCGACGTTGCGGGCAACCTGCGCGCGGAGCAGCGCCTGCAAACGGCGATTGCGGCGACTTCCCGCGGATCTCGACTCGCATCGCAACTGCTGGCATTTGGCCGCAGGCAGCCGCTTTCTCCCAAGAGCGTCAATTTGGGGCGGTTGATCCGCGGCATCGACGACATGTTGCGGCGCTCGCTCGGCGAAGGGGTCGAAATCGAAACGGTGATCACGGGAGGCCTGTGGAACACCTTCGTCGATACAGTCCAAGTCGAAAACGCGCTGTTGAATCTGGCGATCAACGCGCGCGACGCCATGCAGGGGCAAGGCAAGCTCACGATAGAAGCGGGCAACGCATTTCTTGACGACACCTACGTCGCGCGTCACGGCGACGTCACGGCGGGACAGTACGTGATGGTGGCCGTGACCGATACGGGGTGCGGCATTCCCGTCGAATTGCTCGAGCGCGTGTTCGAGCCGTTCTATACGACAAAGCCCGAAGGCCAGGGTACGGGCCTCGGCCTGAGCATGGTGTACGGCTTCGTCAAGCAGTCGGGCGGTCACATCAAAATCTACAGCGAGGTGGGGCACGGCACGACGGTGCGAATTTATCTTCCGCGCGCGCGGCAGCCGGAAGATGTGGAAAGCGATATCGAAACAGGGCCGATTACGGGCGGCAGCGAGACGGTTCTCGTCGTCGAGGATGACGAAGACGTGCGGGGCACCGTCGTCGATTTGCTCTCTGAACTCGGCTATCGCGTGCTGCGCGCGAAGGATGCGCAAAGTGCATTGGCGATTGTCGAAAGCGGTGTGCCGATCGATCTGCTGTTTACCGATGTCGTGATGCCGGGCCCGCTCGGCAGCCCCGAAATGGCACGCAAGGCGCGCGAGCGACTGCCGAACATCGCCGTGTTGTTCACGTCGGGCTATACGGATAACGCCATCGTGCACGGGGGCCGGCTCGACGAAGGTGTGGACTTGCTGAGCAAGCCGTACAGCCGCGAGGCGATGGCGCGCAAGATTCGCCAGGTGCTTCGCAGCCAGCCGCGCGCGGCGGCCGCCGCGCCTGTCTCGCCGAGCTTGCCGCCGCCGGAGCAAGACGTGCTGCCCTGCGCGTCGCG
>JBQCDS010000486.1:0-6902 GCA_051961035.1 Trinickia sp.
CGCGATGGCGTTCGATACGGTGATCCCCGGTTTCGGCACGAGCGCGACGAACACGCTACGCCTTTGGTCTGCGCGCGCAACGGAGGAACTCAATCTATCGGCGTTCAATCAGGGCGACTATCGTCGCGCCGTCGAAGCGAAGGAGCGCTCCGAGAACGTATCGCGGCTGCTGTACCCCGACGACTCGACACCCGCCGGTCGCGAGTTGCGGCTGCGCCAAGAGTATTTCTTCGTATCGGCGACGATGCAGGATTTGATTCGCCGCTATCAGCGCACGCACAGCACGTTCGGGCGCTTTGCGGAGAAGGTTGCGATCCATCTGAACGACACACACCCCGTGCTCGCGATTCCCGAACTCATGCGATTGCTCGTCGATGTTCACCATGTGCCGTGGGATCGTGCTTGGAAGATGGTTCATCAAATCTTCTCCTATACGAATCACACCTTGATGCCCGAAGCGCTCGAGACATGGGACGTCGACATGCTCGCGCGTTTGTTGCCGCGGCACCTCGAGATCATCTTCGAGATCAACGCCGGTTTTTTGAAGGAAGCGAGCGAGCATTTCGGGCATGACATCGAAGTGATTCGGCGCGTCTCGCTCGTCGACGAATATGGCCAGCGCCGTGTACGCATGGCCCATCTCGCGATCGTCACAAGCCAAAAGGTCAACGGTGTCTCGCAACTGCATTCGCACCTGATGGAGCGCGAGTTCTTCAGCGAGTTCGCGCGTGTTTTCCCCGAGCGATTCACGAATGTGACGAACGGCATCACGCCGCGGCGATGGCTCTCGCAGGCGAACCGGCCGCTGTCCAAGCTCATCGACACGCACATCGGCACGCGGTGGCGCACGAACTTGTTCGAGCTCGAAAAACTGGGCCAGTTCAAGAACGATGCGGCCTTCGCCTCGGAGTTTCGAGCGGCGAAGCGCCGCAACAAGATTCGTCTCGCGCAGCGCCTGCTGCACGAGACGGGTTGCACGATTCACCCAGACGCGCTATTCGATCTGCAAGTCAAACGGATTCACGAATACAAGCGGCAACTGCTGAACGTGCTGCATGTCATCGTTCGCTACAACCGCATACGCGCCCGGCCGAACGAGGATTGGGTGCCGCGCGTGGTCATCTTCGCCGGGAAAGCGGCGTCGGCCTACAAGATGGCCAAGACGATCATCAAGCTCATCGGCGATGTGGGCGAGAAGGTCAATAACGATCCGATCGTGGGCGACCGGTTGAAGGTCGTCTTCGTGCCGAACTATGGTGTGAGCGTGGCCGAACTCATGATTCCGGCCGCGGATTTGTCCGAGCAGATTTCGATGGCGGGCACGGAAGCATCGGGTACCGGGAACATGAAGCTCGCGCTGAACGGGGCGTTGACGATCGGAACGATGGACGGCGCGAACATCGAAATATGCGACGCCGTGGGGCGCGAGAACATGTTCATCTTCGGGCTTACGTCGGATGGCGTCAGCGACTTGCGCGCCTCCGGCTATCGCCCGCGCGAGATCTATGAGCGCAATGCCGATTTGCGGTTGGCTCTCGATCAGATCCGCACCGGCTATTTCGCCGATGGCGACCCGCATCGCTTTTCGGACATCTTCCACACGCTGGTGGATTGGGGCGACCATTACATGGTGCTGGCCGACTTCGCGGAATTCGCGGCCGCTCAGGATGCCGTCGACGCACGTTTTCGCGATCCGCGCGCATGGACGGCGAGCGCGATCGCCAACGTGGCGGGCATGGGGCGTTTCTCGTCCGATAGGACGATCGATGAATACGCCAAGCAGATCTGGCGCGTCAAGCCGCTGTCGTTGGAGTGAGGAGCATGCAGACACGGGGCGGCTCGCTGCTCCGCTTTGGCGGGGCAGCGAGGAAGCGCGGCCGTTACTGCGCCGCCATGCTTTGCGTCGGTGCCAAAGCGCCTTGCAACGCTTGATGGACGCGTTTTACGAAGTCGAGATCGGGGCTGGTCAGTGCTTCGCGATCGCCGGCCTGCGTCGAGACGACGAGCCGGTGCGTGATGTCCTGAGTCGTCCACGCAAGAATGCCGACGACGATCAGCATCACGCCTATCGTCAATGCCGCGCCGGATACGGCAATGCCGCCCCCGATCGCCACGGCCGCGCCGGCCAGCGAGAGTGAAAGCGGCAAAATCTTGTTCTTTTGAATCGTCTCGATGCGGGCGCTCTGGATTTCGCGCAACGAAAAAATCTGGCCGCCCGCACTGAGCCCGTTGCGCGTGATCATGACGCCACGCTCGTTGAAGGTGTTGTCCATCGAGAAACGTTGGAATGAAGGTGATTGGCCCCGCAAGCCTAGCAGAGAACGGCGCGACGCGTCATAGGGCGCCGCGCCGCACGTGTGGAAACGCTAATCAGTTAGCAGAGCTGGTCGAAGTACACGCGGCCCGGAACGTGGGACGCGACGAGACGCGCAATATCGGTATCGGTGTATTCGGCCGGTACGATGCAGCGATTCGACGGGGAATCTTTATGCATTGTCCATTCGACTAGCCGGTACGTGCGCCCCCAGGGACGTTGCACGGGCGTCGAGACGCGGCAGGTTTGGACCGGTAGCGCATGTTCGCGCTTGAGCATCGTGCGCAGATGCTTGAACACCGTATCTTCGATCATTGCCGTTTCCATTTACGGCGCCGCACGGGGCGTGCGACCGCCACGCGTTGGATTATAAAAAGACGCCGCCGATGCTCCGGCGGCTCAACAGGGGTGGTATGCGTGCCTGGTCGCAGCGCAGAATTAAGCCAAACTTAAGAGCCGGAAAAAAGCCGTCCGCCCGCGTAACGCGGGTGGACGAGCGAAGCGAAAAACCGGGGAGACGGCGACGCGCGCGGGGCGGTGTCAGGCGGAGAGCAGGGAGCCGCTGCGAAACGGCGTCGCGCCGGCGATGCGGGCTACCTCCATGCCGGCGGTGGCGAAGCGCGTGCGGTGGCGGGCGTAAAGGACGCCCGACGTGCCGGCTTTGACCGTTTCGACGCGGTCGGTGAGCGGATCGACGATGTCGGCGATTTCCTGGCCCTGCTCGATCCAAATGCCGGCCGGCGTGCGAAACACCAGCACACCCGAGATCGGCGCGACGAGCGGCTCGGTGCCGGCGAGCGGCGTGGCGGGAAATGCGAGCGGCGGCAGGTGCGCCGGTACGCCGTCGATGAGCCCGCGATGAGTCAGGTATTCGACGATCGCTTGCGAGTCGTGCTCGGCATGCGCATACGACACGTCGGCTTGGCCGCGCAATTCGACCGTCACCGAAATCGAGCCGTTAGGGATCGGGAAGCGGTTGCCGAACCGCGA
Source organism: Trinickia sp. (assembly GCA_051961035.1). Classification (GTDB taxonomy): domain Bacteria; phylum Pseudomonadota; class Gammaproteobacteria; order Burkholderiales; family Burkholderiaceae; genus Trinickia. Next base: position 3,305 of record JBQCDS010000486.1, read on the forward strand.
GCGCAGCTCCGACCAGCAGAAGCTGTGGATTTCGTCGAACGGATTGCCGACCGAATTGAGCGCGAGCAGCGAGGCTTTCGCGTCGAGATAACGCGCGAGCGGCTCGACGTCGGCCCATAGCTCGGGGTTCGTGTAAAGATGCATCGCGCCCTCGAAATCGCAATGCAGATCGAGCACGATGTCGGCGTCGTATGACAGGCGCTGCAATGCCAATCGCTGCGATTCGAGTTCCGTGCGCGGCGTTTGGGCGTCGAGCGCTTCGCGCATCGCGGCGCGCACGGCGCGCAGGTTCGCACCGGCATCGGCCGTCAAATCGCTTTCGATGCGCGGCATCACGAGCGCGGCGAGATCGTGGAAGTTGCGGTTGAAGTTCGTCGCCGTATTCGTTTCGAAGCGGCCGATCATTTGCCCGAGTACATGCTGGCTGAGCCCGATCGGATTCGGCACCGGTACGACGACGATTTCCGCACGCAATTTGCCGGCGGCTTCCAGCGCGGCGAGCTTGCGGCGCAATTCCCACGCCACGAGCATCCCGGGCAGCTCGTCGGCATGCAGTGACGATTGCACGTAGACCTTGCTTGCGCCCGTCGGGCCGTAGTGAAAGCTCGTCAGCGCGCGCTCGGTGCCGAGCGAGGGGGAAATCAGCGGATGGGTTTTCTTTTGCATAGCGATTTCGAGCGCCATTGCTGCACGCCGCATAACGGGTCGAGGGTGTTCGATTGTACGTCGGCGGGGCGTGGCGTTCTCGGCGCGATGCGACATGCAATATAAAAAAGGCTCCGGTGCGACGCGGAGCCTTGGCTGGGTGCTGCTTCGAGACCGGGCGGTACACGCCCGCTAGGGGACAATCAGCCCTGTGCGGACGAGCCCTTCGGAGCGACGTCGAAGTCGAAGTACTTCTTCTCGATCTTCTCGTAGGTGCCGTCCTTCATCATGCCGTCGATGGCGCCGTCGACCGCCTTCTTGAGATCCGTATCTTCCTTGCGCAAGCCCATGGCCGCCGCGCCGCTCGGGATCGAATCGCCCACTTGCTGGAAGCCTTTGCCACGCGGTTGCTTCAGGAAGCCGAGGTCGGCCTGCACCTTGTCTTGCAAGGCTGCGTCGAGGCGGCCCGAGATCAAATCCTGATAGACCTGATCCTGGTTCTGGTAGGCCACGACTTTGACGCCCTTCGGTTCCCAGTTCTTCTTGGCGTAGGTTTCTTGGATCGTGCCTTGCTCGACGCCGACCGACTTGCCCTTGAGCGACTCAGCCGTCGGCTCGAGGCCCGAGCCCTTTTTCGCCACGAGTGCCGTCGGCGTCTCGAACAGCGGCTTGGAGAACGCGATCTGCTGCTCGCGCTCCGGCGTGATCGTCATCGACGACAACACGCCGTCGAACTTTTTGGCCTTCAAACCGGGGATCATGCCGTCGAAGTCGTTTTCAACCCAAACGCACTTTGCATGCAGTCGTTTGCAGATTTCGTTTCCGAGGTCGATATCGAAGCCGACGAGCTTGCCGTTGGAAGCTTTCGATTCGAAAGGGGCGTAGCTCGCGTCGACACCGATCTTGATTTGCTTCCAATCTTTCGCTTGCGCGACGCCGGCCGAAGCGGCGAGCGTGGCGATGGTCACGGCGGCTAACAATTTTTTCACGTTGACTCCTCGAGTGGTTCGATCGACCTCGACGCGCTCGTAGCGCGCCGAGGAGCCGCCGCGCATGGCAGGCGGCCGGTGGTTTTTCCAGGCTGCCGTAGGCCGGCAGCGCGGCGCAAAGCATACCGCGCCAAAATAACAGCGCTGCTAGTAAACCACCGGATGGCGAGCCAATGCAACATCTGGAAATGCGCGCAACGCCAGCCCAATGCAAGGCATGGCGTTGCTCCATTGGCCACCGAACGATTCGGTGAAATTCTCCGTGAGTCACACGGCCATCTTCATCGATTTAAAACGTAGCGAAATCAACGCTTTAAATCGCCGTTCGAGTTAAATCCCCATGCACAAATACTTCACGGCGACATATTCATCGATGCCATAGTGCGACCCTTCGCGCCCAAGGCCCGATTGCTTGACGCCGCCGAATGGCGCGACCTCGTTCGAAATAAGGCCCGTGTTGATACCGACCATTCCGTACTCGAGTGCCTCTGCCACGCGCCAGACGCGGCCGATATCGCGGCTGTAGAAATAGGCGGCCAGGCCGAATTCGGTATCGTTGGCGCAGCGTATGACTTCCTCGTCGCTTGCGAACTTGAAGAGCGGCGCGACGGGGCCGAACGTTTCCTCCTTCGCCACCTTCATATCCGACGTCACGCCGGTCAAGATAGTGGGCTCGAAGAAGGTGTGGCCGAGCGCGTGGCGCTTGCCGCCGGTCACGACGCGCGCACCCTTCGAAACGGCATCGGCGATATGCGTTTCGACTTTCAGCAAGGCCGCTTCGTTGATGAGCGGGCCCACGGTCACGCCCGATTCGGTGCCTCGACCCACCTTCAATTGCTGCGCGACCGCGGCGCCCAGTTTTTCGGCGAATGCGTCGTAGACCTTCTCATGCACGTAGATGCGGTTCGCGCAAACGCAGGTTTGACCGCTGTTGCGATACTTCGATGCAATCGCGCCGGCCACCGCCGCGTCGAGATCGGCGTCGTCGAATACGATAAACGGCGCATTGCCGCCGAGCTCGAGCGAGAGCTTTTTGATCGTCGGGGCGCACTGCGACATCAACAGCCGCCCGACGGCCGTCGAGCCGGTGAACGACAGCTTGCGAACGAGGGCGTTGCTCGTCATCTCGGCGCCGATGGCCTTCGGCTCGCCCGTCACGACGCTGAAGATGCCGGCGGGCACGCCCGCACGCTCCGCCAGCCATGCAAGCGCCAGGGCCGACAGCGGCGTGGCTTCGGCCGGCTTGACGACCATCGGGCACCCGGCCGCCAGCGCCGGGCCGACTTTGCGCGTGATCATCGCGGCCGGGAAGTTCCACGGCGTGATGGCTGCGCAGACACCGATCGGTTCCTTGACGACGACAAGGCGCCGGTCCGCCGCCGGGCTTGGGATCGTGTCGCCGTACACGCGCTTGCCTTCCTCGCCGAACCACTCGAGGAACGAAGCCGCGTATTGGATTTCTCCCTTGGCTTCGGCAAGCGGCTTGCCTTGTTCGGCCGTCATGATGGCTGCCAGATCGTCGGCATTCGCGAGCATCAGCTCGTACCATTTGCGCAGGATGGCCGCGCGTGCTTTCGCCGTTTGCGCGCGCCAGGCGCCCCAGGCCACGTTCGCCGCCTCGATCGCACGCCGCGTTTCGGCGGCGCCCATCTGCGGCACTTGCGCCAATACGCGGCCCGTGGCTGGATTGCGCACGTCGAATGTGGCGCCGTTGTCGGCGTTTTGCCAGCTTCCTGCGACGAATGCCTTCGTTTGCAGTAAGGATGGGTCTTTGAGATCGATCGATTCGCGGTTCTGCATGGTTCACTCCAACGGCATCGAGCTGAGACGAAGAAAAGAGCTTACGCCAATGCGCCGACGCTTTCTTTCAACGCATCCTCGAGCACGCCGAGCGCCTCATCGAACACGGCGGTTTCAATGGTGAGGGGAAACAGGAAGCGAATCACGTTGCCGTAGGTGCCGCA
>JBQCDS010000487.1:0-3451 GCA_051961035.1 Trinickia sp.
GACAGCTCACATCTCATACATTGGTTCAAGCGCGAATTCAACGTCACCCCCTCGAAGCTGAGAAGGCTTCAGTCAGACTTTGGCGTGCATTAAGCCGAGTCCGTAGGGCGAGCGTCGCTTGCACATCCGGAGCGGACGTTGCGGTGTTGCGAGCCTGAACGGCAGTCCCGGGTCGGCTGCCGTCAGTCAGCCGCCTCACCGGCGGTAGCCACCGAGTTCGGCCAAACTGCGACCGACAACGTCACCGCATCGGTTTGGCATAGTCAACTCGACTCGGGCAGACAAGATTCTGAATCGATGGCGGCCCTCGAGAAACCGACGGCCCGGGTCGTATTGACCCAGTTCAGCCAGGCCAAGAGCGCGGATATCAAGCCGTTCTTGCGCGTTGCGCTAGGCATTGAGAATCTTCGAGCGTGCGATCCACCGAGTGCAGAAAATGCAGGCTACTACGCTCGAATACAGGCTGTGCTTGGTGACTCTTCCCGCGTCACGAGCAACTCGGCGCTCGCTGACGCGGCTCCAGCGGATCTTACTTCCGTGGCGATATGGACAGTAAAGGTCGACCGGTCTTGGCTCTATGAACGCCCCTCGGTGGGAAGCAACAGGCATGGGTATTTGATCCGCGGAGATCATGTGGAGGTGATTGGCGAAGAGAAGCCAGACTGGGTGCGAATTCGCTACATCCGCGCCGGCAAGACGCCACTGGAAGCCTGATTGCAGCGACAGGACATCGCTCACTGAAGTGCGTCGGCGCAACTGGACTATCCTGCCGCCATGATCACATGCGCCTGAATTTTGCCGGCAACGGGGCCTGCGCCATGGCGCTTGGCAATTGCCTCCGTCGCTCGGTCGATAGCGAGCTGAAGCAAGCCAGCGTCGCGCGACTCGATCTCGTTGCGCAGCGGCGTTCCTAGACAATAAGCGGTGGCGGCATCGCGGGCCGACGTCGCGCAGCTAACCTTTTCGCGTGTCTCGATCTCGATGTTGGCGAACCCCGCCCGGTTCAACTCCTCGCGGATCAGGGCAATATCGTGATAGCCGTGCGGCGTGCGGGCGAGGAATTTCGGAGGGTCGTACGGAAACACCGTGGCGACGGCGTTGGTAACGTCATCGGCAAACGCGTTTTCTTCGATGCGGTCCCAGACACTGAAGAAAAAGCGTCCGCCTGGCCTCAACATGCGGCGCGCCTCGGCGTAGCCGATGACACGGTTGGGGAAAAACATCGCGCCGAACTGGCAGCAAACGACATCGAACGAGGCATCTTCGAACGGCAGGTCGAGCGCGTCTGCCTGCCTCCATTCGATACGGCCATCAGCTCCCTGCTTGCTGGCGGCATAATCGAGCATGGGCTGGTTGAGGTCGGTCACTACATAGCGCGCGCCAGCGCAGAGCCTTGGCGCAAGCGCCCGGGTGACCACGCCGCTGCCGGCTGCCGTTTCAAGCACCAAGCCAGGCGAGGAGGCTGCGACAACCTCGGCCAAGTCGGCGGCGTAGGCCTCGAAGATCAAGGGAACCATCAGCGTGTCGTAGAACTGCGGGATCGAGCCCGCAAACACCTTATCGCGCTCAGTCATGATGCCCCCTTGAATGCGACTATGCGCCATGGTGACCATGCATGCCGGCCTCGTCAACGTCCTCTAGTGGTTTGAAAGATCAGCGTTGAAATTGTCATCGGCCCCACACCGCCGGGCACCGGTGTGATCGCGCTGCTACGTCCGATGAGCCCGTGATGATCGACGTCGCCGATGCCCCCTGCGCGATGACCCGCGTCGATGACAATTGCTCCATCGGCGATCCATTCGCTTCGCACGAATTGCGTAAGCGAGTAGGCAAGTTGAGACAGCACACCGCCCCTTGCTCTCGCAATACCGCGTCATAGCGCTTGCGCCACCGATTCGATCAGTGCTCGCAGCCAGTGCTGCGCTGGATTTCTTTCGCTACGCCGATGCCAAATCAGATGAAAGACGACCTCCGGAAGCGGAATCGGCGGCGGAAGCAACGTGAGCTTACGGCGCGTAGGCGAATTGAGCGCGACGCGCTTCATGACCGTCGCGATCATCCCTGAGCGCGCGACGACCGCCGGCACCGCGAACATCTGCGGTAGCGTCAGAGCAAGCGTGCGCTGCTTTCCCTGTTGCGCCAGCGCCTGATCCACCAGCCCGTGGCGTTCCCCTTCTGGCGATACAAGCGCATGCGGCAGTGACAGATAAGTCTTCATGCTCGTCCCGCGCCGCGCCGCCGGATGACGACTCGCAACGATCGTCACGAACTCGTCGCGCAAGATCGGACGCGTGAGGATCCGTGCTTCGGGGTGCGTGGGCGGCACGCCGATGGCCGCATCGATCACGCCCGCGTCGAGCAGATCCACCGCATCGTCGCGATCGTGGAACGCATGAACGTTGACCGCGATGCCGGGTGCCTGTTCGGCGAGCGTTTCCATCAGCGCGGGCAGCAGCAGGAACGCGGGGTAGTCCGACAATCCCAGATTGACCGTGAGCACCGCCTCGCCCGGAACGAACGCCGGCCTCTTTACGAGAGTGGCTTCGATTTGCCGTAGCGCCTGCGAAATGGGACCAGCCAGTTCGCGTGCGTGCGGCGTGGGCAGCAACCCTTCCGCGCTGCGCAGAAACAGCGGATCACCGAGCAGTGTACGCAGCCGGGACAATGCCGCGCTCATCGCCGGCTGACTTACGCCGACCTGTGTGGCCGCACGAGTGACGTTGCGTTCGCTCATCAGGGCGTCGAAGGCGGCCAGCAGGTTCAGATCGATGCCATGAAAATCCATAGGGCAAATGTTCGCTTATATCGGATATTTGTTGGACAGATTTTACGGTGGGTTGCATATTCTCGTCACTCCTATCCGCGACGTCACGACGACGCCGCTACGAGAGCGAAACCATGAACGCCATCGAACCACAACTCGTCGAGCGCCTGCGCATTGAACGCCTGGCCGTGGAGACGCTGTACCGCGCCTTCAGCGACAACGATCCCCACCTCGTCGACACAGTGCTCGCTCCTGATTGGGACGACGTTCCGCTCGCGCCGGGCCAGGGTCCGGGACCGGCCGGCATCAAGCCCATCATCCGCAGCTTCGCGCAGGCGTTCCCCGACGTGCGCATCGTCATTCACGACATGATTCAAGTGCCGGGACAGATCGCGGTGCGCGCCGAAATCACCGGCACGCATCGTGGTGAACTTTTCGGCATCGCGCCGACCGGCAAGCAGGTCAGCTTCCGCCTGCACGAATTCCACGCACTTGACGGCAAGCGCGTGATCACCACATGGCACATGGAGGACTGGTTCGGTCTGTTCCTTCAGCTTGGCCGCTTTCCGGAGCAAGTCTGAAGGCCGCCTCCCAAATGCCTGAATCCAGCCATCGTCCAATAGAAACCGTGATCATTGCCATGAAGCAAGCCATGAAAGCAGCACTCGTCAGCACCTTCGGCGGCCC
>JBQCDS010000488.1:0-4016 GCA_051961035.1 Trinickia sp.
GAGGCCCAGCCCGGCTGGCATTACCGGATCGGCGAACTCGTGCTGAAGGACGGCGCGGCGGATATCGTCGACGAAGCCGCGCCTCGGCCCGCCAACATACGTCTCGCACCGGTCCAACTCGAGGTGCGCAATATCACCGAGGACATGAGCCGGCCGCTGGCAGTCAAGCTCCAAACTTCGTTGAACGGTCAAGGCACGCTGAACGCAAGCGGCGACGTTGTGCCGAGCCCGCTGGATGCCTCGTTGGCTGTCGAGGCCAACCGGCTCGATCTCTCCTCGTTCGAGCCGTATTTGGGCACCCGGCTCAACGCGAAAATCGCGAAGGCGGAACTGAACGCACGCGGCAAAGTGAAAGCGATCATCCCCAAGAACGGCGCGCCGTCGTATGCGTATCGCGGTTTCGCGGCGCTCGTCGACGTGCGCTTGCTCGATCGCACGAACTCGACGCCGCTTGCTGGCTGGGGCACGCTGGGCATTGGCGGCATCAACGCGCGCTACGACGCCCACGGCATCGATCTCGACGTCGCACGCGTGACCTTCGCACGCTTTTTCGGGCGCGTCCTGCTCGATGCGCAAGGCAAGCTGAACCTGAACGACGTGCTGTCGCGGCAGCGGGAGGCATCGAGCGAGGCGGCAGATAACCAAAAGCGGTCGACGAGCACCGCGCAGGTGCAAACGGCGCCGGCTAGCACGTCTTCCACGCCGCTGCACGCGCGTATCGGCCAGATCGTGCTTCAGCAGGGCCACGTCAATTACACGGACGACTTCGTCAAGCCGAACTACAAGGCTGATCTCGAAGACATCACGGGCACGATCGGCACGTTCGGCACGGATATCGCCACGCCCGCGCCGGTGGATGTCAGCGCGAGCCTGGCGGAGAACGGCCCCATCGCGATTCGGGGCGTGGCGAACCCGCTGGCGGCGAAGCCGTCGCTCGACTTGAGCGCGAGCGCGCACGACGTCGAGCTAAAGAACCTGACGCCCTATTCGCTGAAGTACGCGGGCTATCCGATCACGAGCGGGAGCCTGGACGTCGATCTGCACTACAAGCTCGACAACGATTTGCTTACCGCCGAAAACCATCTCGTCATCAATCAATTGACGTTTGGCGATCACGTCGAGAACGGCACCGAAACGCATTTGCCGGTGCGCCTTGCAATCGCGCTATTGAAGGATTCGCACGGCAGGATCGACGTTCGCATCCCCGTTTCCGGATCGCTGTCGAATCCGCAATTTAGCCTCGGCAGCTTGATCTGGGGGGCGGTCAGACACTTGATCGAGCGCGCTGTCACCGCACCGTTTACGCTGTTGGCAAATGCGCTCGGCGGCGGCCACAATGGCAGCGGCGCAGCGAGCGCCGAGCATCTTCAATACATCGCTTTCGCGCCAGGCTCTGCCGCGCTCACCGACTCGTCGCGCGAGAAGCTCGACACGCTCGTCAAGCTGCTGCATGAGAAGCCGGACGTGAAGCTCGATCTGAGCGGGCGTGCCGACGAACACATCGACATGCCTGGCCTGCGGACGGCCTACGTCGACAATCTGGTCAAACAAGCCAAGGCGAAAGCGACGTCGAGCGGTGGGCACCCTGTCGATCCGTCGACCGTGACGCTCAGTGCCGACGAATACCATCGCTATCTGACGCAGGTGTACAAGGACTCGGATTTCAAGAAACCGACCAACTTCATCGGCATGACGAAGACACTGCCGGACGAGGATATGAAGCGCGCGCTTGCTTTCCATGCGCCCGTGAACGACACGACCCTGCATGCGCTCGCCGATCAGCGCGCGCAGAACGTTCGCCAGTATCTGGCTCAACAGGTCGACGCGAACAGGCTCGTCATCCGGGCGCCGAATTTTGGGACAAAGGGCATGAACGACACCGGCCCGTCCACGCGCGTCGATCTCACACCAGCGACTTGATTTGGGTGCGGAGCCCGCTACGGCGGGCCTTGCGCATGCGCGGCGGGCAACGCCTGTTGCCGGATCACCGCGCTCGCGCGACGGGCGTTCGAACTGAAATTGGGCGGCGCTGCTACACTGTCGTCGTATCAATCCCGTCCACCACACATCACCACCTAGGGAGGCATTCGATGTTCAAACCCGCGCTTGCTGCCGTCCCGAACGTGGCACGTGTTCTCTCGCGCGACACGCGGCGCTGACTTCCCGATTGTCGTCGCCGCGTCCAGCCGGAATCATCCGGCGCGCAAACAGGCTTTCTTGCATTTCCCCTAGTTCGCCGCGTTAAGCGGCGTTGCGGCGTCGCCGGCGTTTACCGTCTGCGCCGCGAGCGTTTTCTTTCCTTTTCAAGCGCCTGGGTGCCACACGCGCCCCGGGCGGAGCGCCTATGACTCGCAAAAAAATCGATCTGGGCGGGCAGACGTTCAAGGACGTCTTCCGCTTCGCTTTCACTCACTGGATACGGCAACGCTGGCGCGTGCTCGCCATTGTCGCCGTGTCGCTTTTGACCGCTCTGGCCGATGTGTTGACGCCATTGTTCGCGGGCCGCCTCGTCGACGCGCTGGCGGGCGCCGGTCACGCCAAATCGAGTGCGCTGCACGGCGCGCTCGAAGCATTCGCGGTGTTGATCGCGCTCGCGCTCGGCGGTGCGTTGCTGCGCTACACGACATTCGCCGGCATCATCGCGCTGACGCTGCGCATGATGAGCGAAATCGCCAGCGACGCGTTTCACCGTGTGCAGCGTCTATCGACGGATTGGCACGCGAACAGCTTCGCTGGCTCGACGGTGCGCAAGATCACGCGCGGGATGTGGGCGCTGGACATGTTCAACGACACCTTGCTGATCGGGTTGCTGCCATCGTTCGTCATGCTGATCGGCGCGACGATTTTGCTCGGCATGCACTGGCCGGTCATGGGTGTCGTCGTCGGTGTGTGCGCGGTGCTTTATATCGCGACGACGGTCGCGCTGACGATCGGCCTCGTCGCACCGGCGGCGCGTCTGGGCAATGCGTGGGACACGCGCATGGGCGGCGCGCTGGCTGACGCCGTTACCTGCAATGCGGTGGTCAAGGCATTCGGTGCGGAGGTTCGCGAAGAGCAGCGTTTGTCGCGCGTGATCGGCAAGTGGCGGCATCGTACGCAGCGCTCTTGGGTGCGCGGCACGCTCAACGGCAGCGTACAGAACGTGATGCTCGCGGCGATGCAGGCGGCGATGCTGGGCGTGGGCCTTTGGCTCTGGCTCAACGATCGGGCCGGCGTGGGCGACATCGCCTTCGCGTTGACCATGTTCCTCGTCCTGCAAGGTTACCTGCGCGATGTCGGGATGCTCGTGCGTCAACTGCAGCGGTCGGTCAACGACATGGAAGAGCTGGCACAGCTCACGCGCCAGCCGCTCGCCGTCGACGACAAGCCGGGTGCCGGCCTGCTCGTCGTCGAGCGCGGCGAGATCCGTTTCGAAGATGTCACCTTCCGCTATGACGCGCATGCGGCGCCGCTGTATGAGCGTTTCTCCGTGCGAATCGCGCCCGGCGAGCGGGTGGGGTTGATCGGTCATTCGGGGTCGGGGAAAACGACGTTCATCAAGCTGATTCAACGGCTATACGACGTCTCGGAGGGCAGAATCACGATCGACGGGCAAAACATCGCCGACGTGCGGCAAACGTCGCTGCGTTCGCAGATCGCGATCGTTCAGCAAGAGCCGCTGCTCTTTCACAGGTCGCTCTCCGAGAACATCGCCTATGCTCGCCCCGGTGCGTCGCACGTCGAAATCGAGCGCGCGGCGCGGCTCGCGAACGCGCATGAGTTCATCACTTCGCTGCCGAACGGTTACGACACGCTCGTCGGCGAGCGCGGCGTGAAGTTGTCGGGCGGCGAGCGGCAACGCGTCGCAATCGCACGTGCATTCCTGGCCGACGCGCCGGTGCTGATCTTCGACGAGGCGACGTCGAGCCTCGACAGCGAGAGCGAAGCGCTGATTCAGCAGGCGATGGAGCGGTTGATGGTGGGGCGCACGACGCTCGTCGTCGCGCACCGGCTGTCCACCGTGCGGGCGCTCGATC
>JBQCDS010000489.1:0-3378 GCA_051961035.1 Trinickia sp.
GGGAACACGGCATGAATACCGACCGGCGGTGCGGCGAACGCATCGAGCACCGTCACGAGCCTGCCCGCCGCGATGTCTTCCCCCGCCTCCCAGGACGAGCGCCACGCCAGACCATGCCCTGCCAAACACCACTCGTGCAACACGGCACCGTCCGAGCATTCGAGCGTACCCGACACCTTGATCGAGACGATCTTGCCGTCCTGCAAGAACATCCATCCGCGCTGCTGATTGACGCCCGCTGCAAGCGTCAGACAGTTGTGATGGCCGAGCTCGCCGAGCGTGCTCGGCGTGCCATGCCTTGCCAGATAAGCCGGCGCCGCGACGCACACGCGCCGGTTCTCCGCGAGCCGCAGCGAGACCAGCGACGAATCGGGCAATTCGCCGAAGCGTACGGCGCAGTCGAAGCCTTCGTTGACGAGATCCACCATGCGGTCGGACAAATCGAGCGCGATCGACACTTCGGGATGGGCCGACGCGAAAGCCGGAATCAACGGCGCCACGTGCTTACGCCCGAAACCGGCCGGCGCCGAGATGCGCACATGGCCGCTCGCCTTCACCCCGCCCGCCGATACGCTGGCTTCGGCGTTTTGCATGTCGTTCACGATGCGCTGACAGTCCTCCAGAAACGCCGAGCCCTCGAACGTGAGCGTGAGTTTGCGCGTCGTGCGCACGAGCAGTTTCACGCCGAGCCGCTCCTCGAGCGCATCGAGCCGGCGGCCGATCACAGCCGGCGCGACACCCTCCGCTTGAGCCGCGGCCGAGAGGCTGCCTTTCGCGGCCACGGAAACGAAGGTTTCGATTTGTTTGAAGCGCGACATACGAATGGACGTCCCCAAAAACGATCGACCGGTTGATTATGTATCAAAAAGTCAAAGATAAAGTGACTGTGACCGTCTTTTTCGACATGCCAGGTCACAAATAGAATACCTACCTGACCTTAAGTACAGGAGTGCTACGCCGATGACATCGTCACGACGTTTTCCGAAAGCGGTGCTGTTCGACGCGTACGGCACCCTGTTCGACGTGCATTCGGTCGTGGCCGCCGCCGAGCAAATGTTCCCGGGACAAGGCGATGCGCTTTCGCAGCTATGGCGTTTGAAACAGATCGAATACTCGCAGTTGCGTACACTCGCCGATCCGAACGGCTCGCGCTACAAACCGTTCTGGGACGTCACGCTCGACGCTTTGCGCCATGCCGCGCGGCGCCTACGCTTGCCGCTCGACGCAGCCGGGGAAAAGCGCCTGATGGATCAATACGCATGCCTTTCGGCATTTCCCGACGCGGCGCCTGCCCTGCGCACGCTGCGCGAATACGGCGCAACGCCAAGCGGCCGCACGCTGGGCCTCGGCATTCTCTCGAACGGCAATCCCGGCATGCTCGACATCGCCGTCAAGAGCGCCGGCATCGCCGATCTGTTCGATCAAGTCCTATCCGTGCATGCGGCTCGCGCCTACAAACCCGCGCCCGCCGCTTATGCACTGGGCACGCGCGCGTTCGACGCGAGCGCGCGCGAGATCATCTTCGTCTCGTCGAACGGATGGGATGTCGCGGGCGCGGGTTGGTTCGGCTACACGACGTTCTGGATCAATCGAGCAGGGGCACCGCTCGAAGAACTCGAATCGAAACCGCGCGGCATCGGCACAGGCATGTCCGATCTCGTCGATTTCGTGAAGACACTCGCATTGAGCGAGAAAGATTGAAGCGAATGGACTCGCCCGCCCCAGCCCGCACGGCGAAGACAAACGCCCCTATTGTTGCCATTTGACCGACCAAAGGAGACTTTCCATGGCGAACACGCTGTCCATGCCCGAGGGTATGCAAATCACCGGCGCAATCGAGCCGGGCTTCGAAACGATTCTGACGCCGGAGGCGCTCGCACTCGTCGCCAACTTGCACCGCACGTTCGAGGCACGCCGCCGCGAGCTGCTGCAAGCGCGCGCCGAACGCACGCGCCGGCTGGATGCCGGCGAGCGCCCCGACTTCCTCGCGCAGACGAAAGCCGTACGCGAAGGCGATTGGAAGATCGCGCCGCTGCCGAAGGACCTCGAATGCCGCCGCGTCGAAATCACGGGCCCGGTCGAGCGCAAGATGATCATCAACGCGCTGAACTCGGGCGCGGACTCCTACATGACCGACTTCGAGGATTCGAACACGCCGAACTGGTACAACCAAATCACGGGCCAATTGAATCTGAAGGACGCCGTGCGCCGCACGATCTCGCTCGAGCAAAACGGCAAGACGTACAAGTTGAACGACAAGGTCGCGACGCTGGTGGTGCGTCCGCGCGGCTGGCACCTCGAAGAAAAACACGTGACGGTGGATGGCCAGCGCGTTTCAGGCGGCATCTTCGATTTCGCGCTGTTCCTCTTCCACAACGCCAAGGAGTTGATCGCGCGCGGCAGCGGCCCGTACTTCTATCTGCCGAAGATGGAGAGCCATCTCGAAGCGCGCTTGTGGAACGACATCTTCGTGGCGGCTCAAGAGGCGATCGGCTTGCCGCGCGGCACGATTCGCGCGACGGTGCTGATCGAGACGATCCTCGCAGCGTTCGAAATGGACGAAATCCTGTACGAGCTGCGCGAACACAGCGCGGGCCTGAACGCCGGACGCTGGGATTACATCTTCTCGGCCATTAAGAAGTTCAAGAACGACAAGGATTTCTGTCTGGCCGATCGCTCGCAGATCACGATGACGGTGCCGTTCATGCGCGCTTACGCGCTGCAATTGCTCAAGACGTGCCATAAGCGCAATGCGCCCGCGATCGGCGGCATGAGCGCGCTGATTCCGATAAAGAGCGATGCGACGGCGAACGAAAAAGCGATGGGCGGCGTGCGCGCGGACAAGAAGCGCGATGCAACCGACGGTTATGACGGCGGCTGGGTGGCTCACCCGGGCCTGGTGCCGCTGGCGATGGAAGAGTTCGTTGCCGTGCTGGGCGACAAACCCAATCAAATTTCCAAGCAGCGCGACGATGTGCAAGTCACCGCGAAGGATCTGCTCGACTTCCGTCCGGAAGCCCCGATCACCGAAGCGGGCTTGCGCAACAACATCAACGTGGGGATTCACTACCTCGGTTCTTGGCTCGCCGGCAACGGCTGCGTGCCGATTCACAATCTGATGGAAGATGCGGCGACGGCAGAGATCTCGCGCTCGCAGGTGTGGCAATGGATCCGCTCGCCGAAGGGCAAGCTCGAGGACGGACGCAAGGTGACAGCCGATCTCGTGCGCACGTTGATTGCCGAGGAATTGCCGAAGATCAAGGAATCGGTTGGCGGCGATACCCAATCGTACGATCGCGCCGGCACGATTTTCGAAAAAATGTCGACGTCGGAAACGTACACCGATTTTCTGACGCTGCCCCTTTACGAGGAAGTGTA
>JBQCDS010000490.1:0-4278 GCA_051961035.1 Trinickia sp.
AAACTTCTATCTAGTGGAGGGGGCGCCGGTGACGGGCAAGAAAACGATTGACCTTCGTTTTCTCATCACCGGTGCGCAAGCGGGCGAACTGGGCCTTTACATCACCCTGTCGGAAACGGAAAAGGAGCTGCGCAAAGGCGCCGCCTCACATGGATGGTCGCTCGACGAAAGCATCGAGGTGTTTGAGGTGGTTCCGCCCGAGAGCCTGCTCGATGCCGACCAACAGCAGAGCCTGTTGTATTCGTCGGATTTAGAACTAGGCGAGACCACGCAGCTCATTCTCGGCGCCTACGAACGGACTCGACCGAAGCGTGTAGTGATCGACAGCTTGTCGGAAATCCGGCTGCTCGCGCAAAGCTCATTGCGGTACCGGCGGCAAATTCTCGCCTTCAAACACTACTTCGCACGCTATGGCGCAACGGTGCTATTGCTGGACGATTTGAGCTCGGATGCCGGCGACAAAACGGTTCACAGCATCGCGCACGCCGTCATCAAACTGGAGGAACTCGCCCCGGACTACGGCGCCGAGCGGCGCAGGCTCAAGGTGTCCAAATATCGCGGGCGCGCGTTTCGCGGCGGGTATCACGACTTTGCGATCAGGACGGGCGGCGTTTCGGTCTTCCCGCGCCTTGTCGCCGCCGAGCACCGCAGCCGAGTTGACCGCACGAATGTCGGCAGCGGCGTCGCCGCGCTCGATGCGCTCTTGGGCGGCGGCGTCGATCAGGGATCCAGCACGCTAGTCCTAGGTCCCGCGGGGGCAGGCAAATCGACGTTCGCTTTGCAGTTTGTCTGCGCGGCGCTCGAGCGCGGCGAGAAAGCGGCGCTGTTCATCTTCGATGAGGAGATCGGCCTGCTGCTCGACCGCACGCGGAATATGGGCCTCGACTTCATGCCGGCGCTCGATGCCGGCAATCTCCACCTGGAGCAGATCGATGCGGCCGAGTTGTCTCCGGGCGAGTTCGCCCACCGCGTGCGTGTCGTTGTCGAGGAGCGGCAGGTGAAAACAGTCGTGATCGACAGCCTTAACGGATATCAAGCTGCAATGCCCCAAGAGAACGCGCTCGTCATCCATATCCACGAATTGCTGCAGTACTTGAATCGGCAGGGGGCGACGACCTTCTTGACGGTGGCCCAGCACGGTTTGGTGGGCGATATGAAGGCTCCGGTGGAAGTGACCTACCTTGCCGATACCGTCATTCTCTTGCGTTATTTCGAGGCCCTCGGTCGGGTCCGGCGGGCTGTCTCCGTCATCAAGAAGCGCACCGGCCGCCACGAAGAAACCATCCGCGAATATCGCGTGGGCCAGGCTGGGCTGACGGTCGGCGCACCGCTGGAGGACTTCCAGGGCGTACTGCACGGAGTGCCGTCGTTCGTCGGAAACGCCGCTCCACTGCTCACTCTTCCCGCGAGCGGCGATGGCAACGACTAGTTCACCTGCCTGCCCGGCGTTGATCCTTGCGCCGCGCGGACGAGACGCGGTGGTTGCGGCTACGCTGTTGCAACAGGCGGGGATCGAATCGATCATCTGCAGCGATCTCCCGCGATTCTCGGGGCATCTGTCCGATGCGATGTGCTGCGCCGTGATAACCGAGGAAGCCTTACACGATGCCGACTTGGCAGCAGTGGCTACCTGGGTGGCCACGCAACCCACTTGGTCGGACTTTCCGTTCATCGTCCTGACGCGGCGCAGCGGCCCGCCGGATCGAACGCCTGCCGTAGGACGACTATCCGATGCGCTCGGCAATGTCATCTTTTTAGAGCGCCCGTTTCACCCGATCACGTTCGTGAGCGTGGTGCGAACTGCGCTACGCGGACGTTACCGGCAGTACGAAGCTCGCTCCCGTATCACGGCGTTGCGCGACGGAGAGGCGCGCCTGCTTACCGCGCTGAACGCCGGCCAGCTTGCCGAGGACAACCTGCGGCGTCTCAATGAGACGCTTGAAGCGAAGGTCGTCGAGCGCACCGTGCAGCTCGAACGTGCGCATGAGACGGTGCTCGAGGAGATTCGGCAAAGAGAACGCACGGAAGAAGCGCTGCGCCAGGTACAGAAGATGGAAATGATCGGGCAGTTGACCGGTGGCGTAGCCCATGACTTCAACAATCTGCTCATGGCCGTCATGGGCAATCTCGAACTGTTGCGCAAGCAATCGACCAACGAAAAGTTCGTGCATCTGGTCGACGGTGCGCTCAGGGGGGCGCAACGCGGTGCGTCGCTGACGCAGCGTCTACTCGCGTTCGCACGGCAGCAGGATCTCAGGATCGAACCCACTCATTTGCCCACGCTGATTCGTGGGATGACGGATCTGCTGGAGCGATCCGTCGGCGCCGGCATCGAATTGGTGTTCGAATTGCCGGAGCAGGTGCCGCTTACGCTCGCCGATGCGAATCAAATCGAGCTTGCGCTGCTCAATCTCGTCGTCAATGCCCGCGACGCCATGCCCGACGGCGGTACCGTCTCGATACGCGTCGATTCGGTGCGCTCGTCCGAAAGCGTCGATCTGCCCGATGGCGACTATGTGCGCCTCACCGTCAGCGATTCCGGGCATGGAATGGACGCGGCAACGCTTTCCAAGGCCACGGAGCCTTTTTTCACGACGAAGGAAGTGGGCAAAGGCACAGGGCTTGGGCTTTCGATGATTCACGGATTGGCGCTTCAATTGGACGGTGCGCTGCGGCTACATAGCACCGCCGGACACGGCACGCAGGCTGA
Source organism: Trinickia sp. (assembly GCA_051961035.1). GTDB lineage: Bacteria > Pseudomonadota > Gammaproteobacteria > Burkholderiales > Burkholderiaceae > Trinickia. Next base: position 2,711 of record JBQCDS010000490.1, read on the forward strand.
GCTATGGCTGCCTATGACTTCGCGCAAGCCCAGCTTGCCCGAAGCCACGGCGACGGCACTCGAACAAGCCGCGCCTGTCACTTCGCCAGCCACCATCTTGCTCGTGGACGACGATGCTTTAATCTCGACAAGCACCGCATTTCTTCTAGAAGACCTGGGGCACGAGGTGATCGAAGCGAACTCAGGGGCCGACGCGCTTGCCATTCTCCGCAACGGCCGCAAAGTGGATGTCCTCATTACCGACTACGCAATGCCGAAGATGACCGGTACGCAGTTGGCGTCCGCGGCGCGCGCGTTGCGCCCCGGTTTGCCCATCATCATCGCGACCGGATACGCCGATTTGCCGCCGGGAAACAGCGTGGATCTTCCACGGCTGCGCAAACCCTATCGACAGCAGCAACTGATTTCGGAGATAGCGAAAGCGCTTCGCGGTGCGCGATGAGGGGCAACGGCTTGACGTGACGCGCGCTGCTCTGTCGCGCCTGGCGAGCGCCGGCGGGTAGGCTTCAAACTGGCTACTCGTTCTCTTCGAAGTAATGGCCGAACTTCAACTGCTTGGTACGAATGTACCGCTCGTTCTCGTCGCGCACGGGAATGGCCAGCGCCACGCGCTCGCAGACGGGGATGCCATGCTTGGAGAGCGTATCGAACTTCTCCGGATTGTTGCTCATGAGTCGCACGGACGTCACGTTCAAGTCGCGCAAAATCGCCGCGGCGGAATCGTACTCGCGCGCGTCGTCGGGCAAGCCAAGTTCAAGGTTCGCCTCCACCGTGTCAAGCCCTTGCTCCTGCAGCGCATATGCACGGATCTTATTCGACAAGCCGATGCCCCGGCCTTCATGCCCGCGCAAGTAAAGCAGCACACCGCGCCCTTCAGCGGCAATGTAGCGCAACGCAAGATCGAGCTGCTCCCCGCAATCGCATCGGTAAGAGCCGAGCACATCGCCGGTCAAACACTCCGAATGCAACCGCGTGAGCACCGACGCCTGCCCGCTGACATCCCCCATCACGAGCGCCATGTGCTCGGCATCGCCCGCAGCGACACGGTAGGCGTATGAGGTGAACGTTCCGTACCGAGTGGGCAACGTGGCCTTGGCGGCCAGCGTGACGCATTGCGTGACGCTTTTGCCGCCGGCACGCGGCGACTGGGATGACGTGGGCATGACTGATCGAAAGTAGCTTTTAACGGTACGCGCACCGAGGGCCGGTACGCGAACCGCGAGTTTACCGCTAATCGCGTTTCCCGGCCCGCCAGGCGCGTCGCGGCACCCGCCGTCACCGCCTATACTGAGAAACAGCCTTGAACGTGCACAATTCATCGTGCCGTGGAGCTCGACCCCGCCCCCAACCGAGAAGACGGAGATTCTTATGCCCACCGTAGCCCAGATTCTCAAGTCGAAGCTGGACGACCCGCAGGCCGCAAAAAGGAACGCCGAAACGCCGGTCTTCACGATCGATATCGACGCACCCGTCTTCGACGCCGTGAAAATCATGGCCCAGCATCAGATCGGCGCCCTCATCGTGACCGAAGGCACGGACGGGAGGATCGCCGGCATCATCACCGAGCG
>JBQCDS010000491.1:0-3561 GCA_051961035.1 Trinickia sp.
ATGGAGGCGCCCATCACCGGTTTGCGCCCTATGCGATCGGACAGCAGTCCGAAAAGGGGAATCAGGATCATGCGCAGTGTGCCGGTGAGCATCAGCACGATGAACGGTGCGGACACCGGTAGCTTCAACTGGCGCACCGCATAGACCGGCAGGTAAACGTTGAGCACGTATTGCGCGACCGAACTCGAGACGACCAGCCCGAACGCTATCCAAAGCGCCGCCTGGTGATCGCGCCAGACGGTGGCAAGTGTCGAAGCAGCCTGGCCAGCCAGGGTGGCGCGCGCTTCATCGTCGTCGCCGGCGGGCGGCTCGTGCAGCCGGGTGCGGATATAGAAGCCGACCGGACCGATCAGCATGCCGAACAGGAACGGCACACGCCAACCCCATGCATTGAGTGAGCTGGCGCTCAGCCCTCGCGTGACCAGGGCGCCCATCAGCGCGGCCGTCACCGCGGCGACGAACTGGCCGAAATTCTGCCAGCTTCCGTAGAAACCGCGCCGGTGAGCCGGCGCGTATTCGATCAGCATCGCAGTGGCACTGCCGAACTCGCCGCCGGCCGAGAGACCCTGCAGCAGTCGCGCCAGCACAACGATGATCGGTGCGGCGATGCCAAGCGTAGCGTAGCTGGGCGTCAGCGCCATCATCGCCGAGGACACCGTCATCAGCAGGATCACCAGGGACAGCGCAGCCTTGCGTCCGGCACGGTCGGCGTAGATGCCCAGCAGGATGCCGCCGATCGGTCGCATCAGGAACGCACTGCCGAACGTCGCGGTAGTCAGCAGCATCGATACCGTCGGGTTGGACGAAGGAAAGAACTGCCGCGCGATGATCACCGACAGGAAGCCGAAGACGATGAAGTCGTACCACTCGAATGCGTTGCCGATGGTGGCGGCGACGATCGCCCGACGGTTGGCGCGGGGCAGGGCGGGCATGGTTGGCATGGCGGAATCCTCCTGGCGGCGGCCGGGCTCCTAGGAGAGCGGCTGCCATGTCTCGTGTCTGTGTTGTTGTCCTGCCATCCGGGCGTTCCGGGCTGTCTGGGTGGCATGCGAGGACGATTGTGTGGATTTACATCGTTACCGTCTAATGAGATATTGCTTTCGAATCATAAAATAAAGGTTATGAGTCGATGCCTTCCGCAACTTCCGGCGCATCGCCCGGCACTTCGCTCGAACGCAGCGCCATCGAAAGCTATTTTTCCCGCCAGCTGAAGCTGCGGCACTTGCAGTTGCTCGTCGCACTTGCCGATCGCCAGACGGTCGGCAAGGTCGCCGACGCGCTGCACGTGACGCAGCCGGCCGTCTCGAAGATGCTCAACGAGATGGAAAAAGGTATTGGCGTGCCGCTGTTCGAGCGCGACGGCCGCCGCATCCGGCCCACGGCTTACGGCGAGTGCCTAATCCGCCATGCGCGCGAACTGTTGCTGCACGCGCAGCGTGCCAGTGAGGAACTGCATGCGATGACCAGCGGTATCGGTGGTCGCGTCGAGGTGGGTGTGCTGTCGGTGGCGGCGCCGATCCTGATGCCGGCGGCCGTGGCGCTATTCAAGCAGCGCTCGCCGACCGCTACGGTGTGCCTGCACGAAGGCACGCTCGATCAACTTGTGCCGGCGCTGCGCGCCAGCCAACTCGATATGATCGTGGGGCGCCTCGCGCGTGGACTGGCCGCGCCGGAATTCACCAGCGAGCCGTTGTTCGATGACCCGACGGTGATCGTGGTGGCGCGCACGCACCCGCTGGCGTCCCGCAAGCGCATCAAGTGGGCCGACCTGGCGGGATTGGCGTGGATCGTGCCGAGCGCCGGCGCGCCGATGCACCGGCACCTGCTGTCGCTGCTGGAGACGCACGGCGTGGGAACGCCGATCAACACCATCGAGTCGGTGGTGATCGACGCCAATGTAGGCATGCTGCAGTCGTATCCGGTGCTGGGCCTGCTGCCGCGCTCGTTGGCGCGGCATCACGAGGAAACCGGTGTGCTGAAGATCCTCCCGCTGAGCCTCGGTGCCGCACTCGGCCCGGTCAGCACTACGTGGCGCGCCGATGCCGACGACACGCCTGCCACCGCGCTGTTTCGCGCCTGCCTGAGTGAAGCGGCGAAGATGGCGCGGATTTAGGGCAATCGGGGTGATCAGGAAAAAGCGCCTAGCCGATTGAAGGGCTAGGCGAAAACCACCGGTGACTGACCGGCGGCGGAGGTACGACGCAAAGACGGCTTGCCATCGCCAAGACGACGCAAGCCGCATTTCCTTCGAATCAGCGAAGATATTTTTCGTCGTGCGGCGGCTGCAACTCATGCACCGCCGGCCGACTTGTCACAGTGCGAGTTAGATGCCGAAGAACAGCGGCTTCACGCCGCTCGCCTTCGCGGGCGAGCCCGAAGCGGACGAACCAGCTTGCACACCACCGACCGCTTGATTGTTGCCGTTTTGCGCATTGACGCGTGCTTGCGCGACTTGCGCATCATCCGGGTAATACGGGTCGTTGCTGAAGTTCGTGCGGCCACCGGCTTGCTCGAACTGAATGAGTTCAGCCTTGACTTGAGCACGCGTCACGGGTGCGTTCGATTGGGCGAAAACGGCTACCGGAGCGGCAAAGGCGGCTGCGACGACGACGGCTTGAATGAGCGATTTCATGATAACTACCTCCAAATTTGTTTGTCGTATCTGCTTGTTGCATCGTGTTCGTTGCGTGAACCGATGACTGCAGTGTAGAGACTGGAGGCCCTAGGGGTAACCCCTGATTCGATAAATCATCATTACGGATTTGTTCATAATCGACGCCGCAGCGGCGGGGGCGAACGTGCCGAGCGGCGGCCCGTCGGAAGATCAAGCAAGAGCGGCTAGGCGCACTGTTTCGAGCATGAGCGACCATCACGCAAGTCGCACCAACCGAATATCCAGACTATGCAAGCTCATGTTGACGCCACTTGCGCTTACACGAAGCGCTTCGATGCCGTACTCGCCTACATCGAAACGAACATCGACGGCGACTTGTCGGTGGAAGCGCTAAGCCGCGTCGCGAACTTTTCGAAGTTCCATTTTCATCGGCAGTTTGCCGCCTATGTGGGTGTGCCGGTCTCGCGCTTCGTGCAACTGATGCGCTTGCGCAAGGCTGCACACAGCTTGGCTTCACGTGAGTTCTGTTCGGTGCTCGATGCCGCGTTCGAAGCGGGCTTCGAGAGTCCCGAAGCCTTTAGTCGCGCTTTCAAGCGCGCGTTCGGCACGGCGCCGAGTTCGTTTCGACAGCATCCGAATTGGCAGATCTGGAGCGCGACTTTTGTCATCCCTTATCTTTCGAGGAAGCTCACCATGCAAGTACGAATTGTCGATTTTTCGGAAACTCGCGTCGCCGCACTTGAACACTGCGGACCGACCGGGCTCGTCAACGAGAGCGTGCGCAAGTTCATTGACTGGCGGAAGAAAAGTGGGCAATCCCCGGTTGCGTCGAGTAGAACCTTTGGCATTCCGCGCAATAATCCGGACACGACGCCGGCGGATGAATTTCGCTTCGACATCTGCGCGGAAATTGACGAGCCGATCGCATCGAATGTCTACGGTATCCG
>JBQCDS010000492.1:0-7210 GCA_051961035.1 Trinickia sp.
ATTGACCGCTGTTGCTGAAGCAACTGTTGACGCCCTTCGTGACCGCTACATCGAAATCCGCGTCGTCGAGCAACAGGTTGGCGGACTTGCCGCCGAGTTCTTGATGCACGCGCTTGACCGTCGGCGCCGCCGAAATGGCGATTTGCACGCCGGCCCGCGTCGAGCCTGTGAACGACACCATATCGATGTCGGGATGCGCGCATAACGCGGCGCCGACGGTTGGCCCATCACCGTGAACCAAATTGAAGACACCGGCCGGTACGCCTGCTTCGTCGAGCACCTCAGCAAACAGCACAGCGTTGAGCGGCGAAACTTCACTCGGTTTGAGCACCATTGTGCAGCCGGCGACGAGCGCCGGTGCAACCTTGGCGACGATTTGATTGATCGGCCAGTTCCATGGCGTGATCAACGCCACCACGCCAACCGGTTCGTGACGCACGAGCGTCGTTCCCTTGCTGCGCTGCCATTTGAACGTTTCGCACGTGCGCAGCAACTCCTCGAGGTGCCGGCGGCCAAGCGCCGCCTGCCATTCACGGGCGAGCTGGCGGGGCGCGCCGATTTCGCGCGAGATGGTGTCGGCGATCTCGTCGCTGCGCTTGATGTAGACGTCGAGAATCTTGCGCGCGAGCGCAATCCGCTCGGCAAGTTCCGTCAGGGAAAAGGTTGCGAACGCGCGCTTCGCGGCGGCGACCGCCCGGTCGACGTCGCGCGCAGTGCCTAGGGCGATCTCCGCGAACGGGGTTTCGGTGCACGGATCGATGACGGGCAGTCTTGCATCGCCAGCCGGCGCGACCCACGCGCCGTCAATATAAAAGCACACGGCATTCTTCATACGCGCGTTGCCTCTGTTATGCCGCCGCGGCGGCGGCTGATGACCATGAGAAGGACCAACGACAGCGTGATCGCCGTCAACATCGTACTGATTGCGGCGATCGTCGGATCGATCTCGTCACGCAGCGTGACGAACATCCGGCGCGTCAGCGTCTGATTCGGACCACCTGATACGAACAGGGCGACGACCGTCTCATCGAGCGCTTGAATGAATACGAATACCGCCCCCGAAATCACGCTCGAGCGAATCTGCGGCAGTGTCACGGTCAAAAAGCTGCGCAGCCGGTTCATTCCGAGACTGCGCGCGGCCATCTCTTGCGGATGATCGAAGGAGCGCAAATCCGCGCCGACTGAAATCACGACATACGGCAGCCCCAGCATTGTATCGGCGAGGACAAGGCCGCCGATCGTGTTGACGTAGCCCACCTGCGAATAAACAAAGAACACCCCCACCGCGACGATGATGATAGGAACCATCAGCGGCAGCATCAGTACAGTGCGGAGCCGGCGGATCAGCGGATGCGCGCCGTGCTCGATCGCGTACGCCGCGGCCACCCCGAGCGGCGTCGCAATCGCCGTCGCGCATGACGACGCAATGATCGTCGTGCGCGCGGCTGCCAGCCATTCCGGATTGCCGAAGAACGCCTCGTACCATCGCAGCGAGAGTGCCGGCGGCGGGAAGGTCATGAACCGGGTATCGGAAAACGACAGCGGTACGACGATCAGTACCGGCAGCATTAAAAATGCAAGGATCAGCACGACCGATGCGATGAGCAGAGCGCGTGCGAGCGGATTCGGTCTCATTTGGCCCCCAGCGTCTTATCGAGCGGAATCACGCGGCTTGCCGCATAGAAGATCGCGAAGACACAAAGCAGCAGCACGACACTCACGGAACTGGCCGCGCCCCAACTGTTGTAGATCTCCACGTTGCGGCTTACGACCATGGAGACCATGATCGACTTGCCGCCTCCCATCAATTCCGGCGTGATGTAAAAGCCCAGACAAAGCACGAATACGAGCGTGACGCCCGCGACGACACCGCCGAGCGAGAGAGGCATGAACACGCGAACGAACGCGTGGACGGGTGACGCACCGAGGCTCGCCGCCGCTTGCGATAAGCTCATCGGGATCTTTTGCATCGCGGAATACAGCGGCAGCACCATGAACGGCAGCAGGATGTGAACCATTGCGATGACGGTGCCAAACTGATTGTAAGCGAGCTGCAGAGGATGATCGACGAGACCCGACGCAAGCAGCGCTTTATTGACGATCCCGGTACGCTGTAGCAGCACGAGCCACGCGTAGGTACGCACGAGCACGCTCGTCCAAAACGGCAAAATCACCATCCCGAGGATCAGCGCGGCGGGCCGCGGCCGAACCGACGCGGCCAGATAGGCCACCGGATAACCCAGCAGCAGCGTCACACCGGTTACCACAGCGCTCAATTTGAACGTGAGCAAAAACGTATCGAGGTAGGTGCCGCTGAATATGCGGCGGTAGTTCGCGAGCGTAAAGCCGCCGTCATGTCGGATCGACTGCCAAGAAAGCCACGCGAGCGGCACGACGAGTAGGACGATGACAACCGCCAATGCCGGTGTCATCAGCAGTAACATGGCGCGATCCTCTCGCCGCTGATGGCGACGGGCCGCGCCCGCGTCGGTCGGCTGCATCAGTTCGCGCTCGGAAATGACCCCTCTGGCAATCGTCATCACACCCCCAGGGCATCGAGGAGCTGGTACCACCCGGCGACGAGCCTGACGCCCGGCGCACGCAGCGAATGGAATGGAACGGGCCGTAGCCCCTCTTGCGCGAGTAGCGCTAGGTCGGGCGTTTCGCCCAAAGCAAGCGCGGCCGCGTGCTGGCCGATCAGGCTCGCCATGGCGACGCCCGCACCGTTGTAGCCGAGGCAGAACACCGTCGCGTCGTTGCTGCGGCCCACGTGCGGCAATGCGTTGAAAGTCATCCCGACATAGCCGGACCACTGGAACTCGATGCGCAAGCCGGCGAGTTCGGGGAACAGCGCGACCATCGCGCGTTGCAGCGCCGCGAAGCCGGTATCCTGCCCTTCTTTGCCGAACGCATCACGGCCGCCGAACAGCATGCGGCCATCGGCGCGGCGAAACCATTTCATCATCCGGCGCGTCTCCGTGTAGCTGCGCCGGGCAGTCATCAGCTTCTTATCGAGTTCGACCGGCAGCCGCTCCGTCGCGATCATCGCGCTGCGAAACGGCACCAGCTCGCGCCCGTAGGCGGCCGTTGCCGGCGTCAACATCGAGTAAGCATTGGTCGCGACGATCAATTGCTTCGCGCGCACCATCGCCGCCGGCGTACGGAGCACGACGCCCGGAACGCCGGGCGCACGCTCGATCGCGATGACGGGCGTCGCTTCGTGGATCGGGACGCCGCGTGCGGCCAGGCCGCGCGCAATTCCTAATACATATTCCAGCGGTAGGATCGTGCCGGCGTCCGCGCTCAGCACGCCGCCGACGAACCCCGCAGAGCCCGTTTCCGTTTCGATTTGCGCTCGGTTCAATACCGTCATCGACCGATCGCCGAGCGATGTGCGCACCCACTCGGCCTCGGCAGCACAGGCAGCAAGCGCACGCTCCGTATGCGCGCAGCGCAAGCTGCCCGTGTGCTCGAATTGCGCGCCCGCGATGGCGAACTCGTCCACGAGAGACTCCACGACGCGCACGCCGTCGTGCGCGAGCCGATGCATCCGCTTGGCCACATCGAGGCCATGCGTTGCCGCAATAGTCGGAAACGACAGCCGAAACTTCGACGAGACGACTCCGCCGTTGCGCCCGCTCGCCCCCCATCCCACCGGATTTGCGTCGAGCACCACACACGGCACGCCGCGCTTGCTCAACGCATAGGCCGCCGCGAGCCCCGAATAGCCAGCACCGATCACGGCCACGTCGGTTTGGACGTCCTGCGCGAGTGGCCCCTCGCCGCACCGGGTGCCGAGCGTGCCGGCGCGCTCGGCGAGATGCCGCCAGAGCGAGTCCGGCGGCGGCGAGGTCGAAGCGAGCGGGGCGAGCATCGTCAAGCTGCCGCGGCCAACTCGGCGTCAACTGCATCCGCGAGGGCCGCAAGCGTCGGGAAGCAGAATGTAGGCGTCGTCACCTTCGCGGGCACCGGCGTCGCACCGAAGCCTTTCTGGCCGCGCCGACGCTCGATCCAGCAAGTCGCGTAACCCAGTTGCGTCGCGACGCCAATGTCATGATGCTGGCTCTGCGCCGTATGAAGAATCTCGCGGAACTTGTAGCCGAACGCCGCCTGGCGTCCCCGGTTGTAGGCGAAGAATTGCGGATCCGGCTTGGCGACACCGGTCTCGTCACAGCAAACCGAATCATCGAACGGATCGCCCAGCGTATGCGCGTAAGAGGACAGCGCAACCCGATCGGCATTCGTCATGGCGACAAGACGGAAATGCTTGCGCAAGCGCTTGAGCGCTTCGACCGAATCGGCGAAAGCGGGCCATTCGAGCACGTCTCGCTGAAACGCGGCGGCCGATTGCGCATCGCCGGGCAGGTCCAGTTCCTTCGCGAGCGACAGATAGACGTTCGCCATTTCATGGCTCGAGCGCCCCGGAAACGCGGCGCGGCCACGCATGTAAGGCTCGAAGATCTGGTCATCGGTCAGATCTTTCGCGGCCGGGCCGCCCAAGCGGCGCACCGAAGCGAGCACCCCTCGTTCGAAGTCGATAAGCGTGCCGACGACGTCGAACGTCAGCATCTTGAAATCGGTGAGCTTCATAGGTTCATCCTTGATTGCGTTGCGGTTGGGAGGGAAAACGAAGGGTGTGCGCGCGTGCGTGCGTCACGCCGGTACGACGATGGTGTCGCGAGGTGAGAGTGCGACGGCAACGGAAGCGCCAGGCGGCGGGACTCGCCGGCGCGCCTCGTGATTGCCGGGCTGGCGCAGGCTGACCGTCGTGCCGTCCGGGAGTGCAGCGAACACGCGCAGGCTCTCGCCTTGATAAAGCACCTCGGTGACGCGCGCGGTGAACCGGTTCGTCTCGGGCGGCGTGTCCCCCGCGTCGATAACGAGCTTTTCCGTCTGTACCGCCAGCAGCAGTCGGTCCGCGCGCGGCAGCGGGTACGCCGTGCGAAGCACTGCGTCGCCGAGACGAACGGCATCGCCCTCCGCCCGCACGACCGGCAACAATGTCGCTTCGCCGATGAAACTCGCGACGAATGCATTGCAGGGGCGGTCATACAAGCGCTCCGGCGTGTCGACTTGAACCAGTTTGCCGTCTTTCAATACCGCAACCCGGTCGCTCATCGTCAGCGCCTCTCGCTGATCGTGCGTGACATAGACGATCGTCGCGCCAAGCCTGCGATGCAGCCGCCGCAGCTCGATTTGCATCGTCTCGCGCAATTGCTTGTCGAGTGCCGATAAGGGCTCGTCCATCAAGATGAGCTGCGGCTCGAACACCATGGCGCGGGCAAGCGCGACGCGCTGTCGCTGCCCGCCCGACAACTCGCTGATCCGCCTGTGCTCATAGCCGCGCAACTCGACCATCGCCAGGGCGTCGGCCACTTTGCGAGGCCAGTCCGCCTTCGGCATGCGACGCGCGCGCAGCGGGAATGCGATGTTTTCGCCAACCGTCATATGCGGAAACAGCGCGTAGCTTTGAAACACCATTCCGATATCGCGCTTATGCGGCGGCGCGAATGTAATATCGCGGTCGCCCACCCACACGCTTCCCGAACTCGGCTGCACGAAGCCTCCGAGGATCCCTAGCAGCGTGGTCTTGCCCGATCCGGACGGCCCGCGCAGCGAGACGAACTCGCCTTGCGAGACGTCGAGCGACACGTCGTCGAGTGCCACCACCGGCCCATAACGTTTGGCAGCGGAGCGTATCGACACACCCGCCTTGGCTCTTGCATCCATCGTAGGGTTCCCGTGCATCAGCCTCAGTGATAAAAAATATAGGCGTCGCGATTTTTGACGGCAATTCCCTAATTGTTGGATCGCGCATAACATCAGGTTATGCCCAATCTACGCAGAAAACTTCCGAGCGCCAACGCGCTTTTCGTGTTCGAGGCGGCCGCACGTTGCGGCAACTTCACGCGCGCCGCGCAAGAACTCTATGTGAGCCAGCCGGCCGTCAGCCGAATGCTGTCTCGCATGGAGGACCACCTCGGCGTCCGGCTCTTCGAGCGCGTGCCCGGCGGCATTGAGCTGACGGAAAACGGCAAAATCCTGTACCGAAAGATCTCCGAGGGGCTAAATGGCATCGAGGGTGCGATCAGCGAGATCGAGGCACGCGCGACGGGCATCGAGCCCCTCACCCTATCGGTGTCTACTGCGTTCACCACGCACTGGCTGATGCCGCGAATGAGCCAGCTTCATCAGGCTTTTCCCACCGTTGATTTACGGTTCCAACTGATCTCGGGGCGAATCGGCGGCCCGCTCGCCGATGTCGATCTCGGCATGCGTTTCGCGCACGAAGGCGGCATGCGCGAGCACAGCGTGCCCGTGATGCCGGAAGTGTTGCTGCCGGTTTGCAATCTGCGGTACCAAGAACTTGCGTGCACTGATGAAAGGCGTGTGCGCGGCGATACCGTCATCGTGATGGACGATGAAGAACGGGGTTGGCATGCGCGCTTTACTGCGTTCAAGAACGAGTCGCGCCGCGCATCGGCCGTGTTGAGCTTCAACGACTATGCGATCGTTGTGCAGGCGGCCCTACTCGGCCAGGGCATCGCGCTCGGCTGGGTCAACGTTGTGATGCACTGGCTCGCGCAAGGCGCGCTTGTGCCTGCCGAGGAGGAGTGTCTGGTTACGGATCGGATGTGCGTGCTGTGCTGGGCCCCCGGCCGCCCGCCGCGCCCGATCGTCGCCGAAGTGCGCGACTGGTTGATCGCGGAAATGCGCGCGGATCTCGATGCGGTCGATGCGGCGTATCCGGCACTCGGACTCGCCGCCAAGGTGGCGGCGGGTTTGAAAGCATGGTCCTAAAATGCGCCGCCGTAGGGAACAATCTCTAGCCGCCGCTGGAATCGCATTACCTGTCCGTTGGCGGCGGCGAATCAGTCAGCCTACCTTGAAGCTTCCTATGGTCGACGCCAGCGCGCTCGCCTGAGTCTGCAGCGCGGCCGATGCCGCGGCCGATTCTTCCACCAGCGCCGCGTTCTGCTGCACCATCGCATCGAGTTGCATGACAGCACGGTTGACCTCTTGGATCCCGCGCGTCTGCTCGGTCGTGGAGCGCGCGATGCCCGAGACGACCGATTGAACATCGACCGCGTTGGGGACCATATCGCTCAACGTCTCGCCGGCACGACACACCCAAGTAGAACCCCCACCCCCCCGCGAGACCGTCGCCACCACAAACAAATTAAAATACCGCGCCCCTTTAGCGCGGCGC
>JBQCDS010000493.1:0-6810 GCA_051961035.1 Trinickia sp.
TAGCCGGCGAACCAGGCGTCGCGCGAATCGTTCGTCGTCCCCGTCTTCCCGCCAAGATCCTTGCGGCCGAGCTGGTTCGATTTCGCGCCCGTGCCGCGCTGCGCGACGCTACGCAGCAAGCTGTTCATCACATAGGCGTTGCGCGCGTCGATGGCACGCGGCGCGTCGCGCTCGGCGACGATCGGATGCGCGCGCGCCAGCACGACGCCGTCGAGATCCGTGACTTCCGAAATCAGATAAGGGTTGACGCGATAGCCGCCATTGGCGAAAACGGAGTAAGCGCCGGCCATTTGCAGCGGGGTGACGAGGCCCGCGCCGAGCGCCATCGGCAGATAGGCGGGATGTTTGTCGGCGTCGAATCCGAAGCGCGTGATGTATTGCTGCGCGTAATGCGTGCCGATGTTTTCGAGGATTCGGATCGAGACGAGATTGCGCGACTTTTGCAGCGCCGTGCGCATTGTCATGGGCCCGTCGAAGCGGCCGCCGTAGTTCTTCGGTACCCACGGCTGCCCGCCCGTTTCCGCAGCGCTGAAATAGAGCGGGGCATCGTTGATGACCGTCGCGGGCGCGAGGCCTTTGTCGAGCGACGCCGAATAGATGAACGGCTTGAAGCTCGAGCCGGGCTGACGCCATGCCTGCGCGACGTGATTGAACTTGTTCTTGCCGAAATCGAAACCGCCGACGAGCGAGCGAATCGCACCGTCCTGCGGCACGATCGAGATGAAAGCGCCTTCGATTTGCGGCAATTGAACGATCGACCAAGCGCCTGCCGCCTCTTTCACGAGCCGCACGATCGCGCCCGGACGAATACGGTTGCGGCTAGTCGCGCGCGTGGGGGCGGACGTTGCGTCTCGAGCGAAGCGCAAGCCGTCGCCCGTGACGGTCGCGACGGTGCCGTCGGCGAGCACCGCTCGCACTTGGCTGGCGTCGGCCGACGTGACGATTCCTACCACGATATCGCCGTTGTCCGGATACATGCTGAGTGCTTGCGCGATTGCACCCGCGCGCGCACCGGCGTCGGCCGGCAGATCGACGTATGCGTCGGGGCCGCGGTAGCCGTGCCGCGTGTCGTAGCTCATGAGGCCTTGCCGCAAAGCGCGATAGGCGGTGTCCTGATCCCCCGAATCGATCGTCGTCACGACGCTTAGCCCGCGTCTGTAGGCGTCGTCGCGATATTGCGCGACCATCGCTTGACGGACCATCTCCGCCACGTATTCGGCATGCACGCTGAACTGCTGCGCGGGTGTGGCGGCAAGCGCCAGCGGCTCGGCAACGGCCGCGTCGTACTGCGCGCGCGTGATTTCGTTCAGCGCCAGCATCCGCTGCAGGATGTATTGCTGACGCAGTTTGGCACGCGCCGGATTCACGACCGGGTTGTAGGCCGACGGCGCTTTCGGCAGGCCGGCGAGCATGGCCGCCTGCGCGAGCGTGATGTGCTTGATGTCCTTGCCGAAGTACACGCGAGCCGCCGACGCGAAGCCGTACGCGCGTTGCCCGAGGTAGATCTGGTTGATGTAGACCTCGAGAATCTGATCTTTCGTCAACTCGCGCTCGATCTTGTATGCGAGCAGCATCTCGTAAATTTTGCGCGTGTACGTTTTCTCGCTCGTCAAGAAAAAGTTGCGTGCGACTTGCATTGTGATCGTGCTCGCGCCTTGCGTCGCGTGGCCGTTCGTCAGCGCCGCGACGCCCGCGCGCGCGACACCGGCCAAATCGACGCCGCCGTGCTCGTAGAAGCGGGCGTCCTCGATGGCGAGGATGGCTTGCTTCAAATAAGGCGGGACCTCATCGATACGCACCACGTCGCGCCGCTCTTCGCAGAATTCGCCGATGAGAACGTGGTCGGCCGTATAGATGCGCAGCGGCACGATCGGGCGATAGTCGGTAAGCGCATTCAACGAGGGCAGTTGCGGGGTGGCGACGACGAGCGCATACAGCAGCACTAGAGCGCAGCACATGCACGCGGCCGCCATCATCCCAAAAAACCAAAGGACGCACTTCTTAGCCCAGCCGCGGCGCTTGGGCGAGACGGGGGCGGGAGAAGGAGCGGGAGAAGGGCCCGGAGAAGGGACGGGCGAGTGCGAGTGTGAATCCATAACGAAGCTGACTTGCGATGGCCGCGATTATAGCGGCGCGACGCTTAGCTTTCGATTGGCTTAACGGCCGATCTCTCGAACGGCCTACTCGGCGGCATCTTGATGGCGTTGGCCGTTCGGCCGAATTCACGCATCTCGATGCACTACGCACAATTTTCCGCATTGAGCCGTCTTGGCCGCTCAACTCGAGGGCCCGGCTGTTGCGAGGAAATTTCATGCTGATGAGAAACATTTCGCCTTCTCCGGCGCGCCGTTTCGCGGCCGGTATCGACGTCGGTCCGCGCGAAGTGCGGCTCGTCATCGTGAGCCGCACCCGTCGCGAGAAATGGCCGGTCGGTGTCGAGTGGATGGGCGTCGCGCCGCTTCCTGCCGGGGTCATGTGTGGCGTGCATCTGGTCGATCGAGCGGCTGTATCCGCCGCGCTTTCGTCGCTGTCCGCGCGGTGGCCGCGCCGGCGGGCGATGCGCAGCATGTCTTGTGCGATGGCGGTGCCGGGCGGTATGGCGGCGGGCGCGATGGCCGAAGGCACGCTTCATCTCGAAGCGCGGGTGGAGGCGGCCGCAGCCGCCGGCATCGCGCTGGCCACCGTTGACACCGAGCCGCACGCCGCGCTGCGCGCGCTCGTCCATGCGGCTCAGCGCACATTGCGTCCGAACGCGCGCTTCGTCGTGCTGTGGGCCGGTTATGACGGCATTTACGGTGGGCGCGCCGCGCGAGGGGCGGTACGGGCAAGCATTCGTTTCCCCGGGGGCGGGCACGCCGATCTCGAGTCGGCGCTCAGGGTCTTGGCGGGCAACGAAGGGATCGAGCGGGCGCTCGTCGGCGGGGATGTCGCATTGCTCGAACGAATCGGGCTCGCCTTGCCCGACATCGGCGAGTGTCTGGGCTGCACCGTTGCGCCGTTCGAATGCACTTCGTTTCGAGCCAATGGCGCGGCGCTCGGAAAATGCGCCGACTGGCGGCGTGCCGCGGGCTTCGCGGCGGCGTTCGGCTCCGCTCTGCGCGGGGTGTCGGAATGAACACGATGATTGCGATCGACGCGGCATGCGCGTACGAAAGCGCTTCGGGCGCACGATCCGATTTTGGCGCCTCGCCGCATCGGCGTGGTGCCAGTCGCGTGCCCCGGTGCCGTTATTGGATCGAATGCGTGGCGGCGATGAGCGTCGGTTTCGTGGCGGCAATAGTCTGGGCGGCGAGCGGCGCGGGCGACGATCGTTTCGCCGCTCGCCGCGTGCTGCTCGAGCGGCAGTTGGCGCAACTGGCGCCTCACCTTGCGCAGGTCACTCGTCTAGACCGTGCCGCGGAAAGCGCGCGTGCGAGTGACGCCGTCGCATTGACGCGAGCACGGCCATACGCCGCGCTACGTTCGCTGCTCGAGACGTTGAGCGGCCAGGCTGATGCGGGCGTGACCGTCAACCGCGTTCGTCAAAGCCGCGAAGGATTCGAGCTCCAGGTTCGCGCGGTGGACAGCGACGCCTGCGCGTCATGGGTGGCGCGCCTCACGCAGACACCCGGTTGGGAGGCCGCTGAAATCACGGAGCTACGGCTCGTCGCGGCGCCTGTCGGCGGGCATGCCGAGCGCGCGGTCGAGGCAAACGTGCTCCTGCCGTCGCGTGCCGCGCAAACTGCCTCGGCGCCCAGGCGAGCGACTCCGGGCTCGGGCCGCGAAGTGCGAGGCGGCAGGAGCGAGCGATGATCGGCGCTCTCGTTAAGCAGGCTTGGCGGCGGATGCACCGCATCTGGAGGCTCGGGCCGGTGCGGCGGCGCGCCGCTCTCGCCGTTCGTTCACGCCGCTGCCCTACGCGAACGTGGAGCGCGAGCCGGCGTTTGATGGTCTGTACGGCTGTGGCGTCGGGCGCTTTTACGCTCGCAACCTACGCCTGGCGCTCCATCCAGGCCGATGATCGGGCCACGCGCGCGGCGGCGATCGATGCGTTGGAGCAGCGGCTGCGCGAGAGCCGAGAGAAGCTGGCCCGATTGCCCCGGTTGCGCGAAGCAAGCCGCGGGCAGCCGGCGCAGCAGCGTGCCGCGCTGCGCTCGAGGGGTGGCGACTGGCGTGCGGTGGCCGACCTCGCTTCGCGCGCCGGCGTGACGCTGCGCTCACTCACGCCGGTGTCGTCGTCGCACGCACAAGTACAGGCGCAGGCACGCGCTGGCAACTCGGCCGGGCGGGCCATGCGGCTCGAGGGCCGGGCCGACTTCGCCGGCTTATACGCGTTCTTCAATGGACTGTCGTCGTTGCCGATCCTCGTTGTGCCGGAAGCGCTGGACATCAAGAAGGACAAAGGCTCGCTCGCGTTCGGCGCGACGCTCAACGCTTTCGATATGCCGCCCCCTCGGGCTGAAACAGCGACGCACGCGCGCACGGCGGCGCCCACGGGCGCGCGGTCGGGCGCCGGCCGGCCCATCGCCGACCCATTCGGAGAGGGGCAAATAGCCGCCCGGCCTAGTGCATCGGTGGGCCGCTTGCTGGGCATCGTTCATGACGGGCGGCGCGCGCTCGCTTTGTTCGAGGCGGCAAGCGGGCCGCAGGTGCTTGCTGCCGTGCCCGGACAAACGCTCGGAGCCGACAGGCTGATCGGCATCGATGCAAGGGGTGTGACGCTCGCGGGCCGGACGGGAACGCGGCGGATTTCGCTGTCGTCGGAGGGCGGCTAATGAGCGGCCGTAATGGAGGTCGCCATGTCCGTGCGTTCGCCGCGCTTGCCGCGATCGTTTCAGCGGTGCTCGCATCGGCTGCGGCACGAGCGGACATCGCCCCGCTGCCCCCCTTGCCGCCCGCAATGCTTGCCGACGGCGCGGTCACGTCGCCTGCCTCTGCGTGGCCGAGCGTGGGCGAACCCCCGCTCGACGCTGAATTCGCGCCGGGCGTATTCGACGAAACAGGCGCCGGGTCCGGAGCCGCCGAGCCGGCGCGGGCGGGAACCGGCTCGGCGGCTCCCGAATCCAGCCACGAATCCAGCCACGAATCCGGCCACGAAGCCGGCCACGAAGCCGGCGCGTCTGCGCGCAACGCGCCGGCTGCGGCAGCGGCGCTCGAGGGGCCGCCCGTCCCGCTCGCGCCGTTGCCGCGAATGAGCGACAGCATCGAGGACAGCGCGAGCGCTAAGCTCGAGGACGGCAAACCGATCACGATGCGCTTCAAGAATGCGGAGCTTGTGGACGTACTCGATGCCTTCTCCCGCTTCACCGGGCTAAACATCGTCGCGAGCGAGCGCGTGAGGGGGCGTATCTCGCTGAGCCTGACCGATGTGCCTTGGCGCGTTGCGTTCGATACGCTGCTCGACGCCCAGGGCCTGGCCATGTCGAGGCGAGGCAATGTCATTTGGGTCGCCCCGCTGGCCGAACTCGCGGCGCGCGAGAAGCAACGGTTCGAGACGCATGCTCGCGCGGCCGATCTGGAGCCGCTCGTCAGTCGTACGTTCGCGCTGAGCTATCCTCGCGCCGACGAAGTGCAGCGGTTGCTGACGTCGCCGGGCGCCCAGCGCGTATTGTCCAAGCGCGGCGCGGCGATGGCCGATACACGCACGAATCTGCTCTTCGTCACCGACTTGAAGGGGCGCCTCGATCAGGTGGCCGAATTGATCGGCACGATCGATCGGCCCAACCGCCAAGTATTGATCGAGGCGCGCATCGTGGAGGGCGAGCGCGGGTTCTCGCGTGAGCTGGGCGCGCGGCTATCGATGCGATCGACGAGCAGCGACACGGCGGGTGCGGGCTCGACGGTGACCGGGCTGACGGGCGGTGCGCAAGGTCAGATCCTCGATCTATCGGCCCGTGCCATCGCAGGTTTCGAGGCGGCCACTGCCGGCCTGACATTGTTCGCGGCGAGGGCCACGCGCCTTCTCGCCAGCGAGCTATCCGCGCTCGAGGCGCAAGGGCGGGGGCAGATCGTATCGAGTCCGCGCGTCGTCACGGCCGATCGCACGAAAGCGTTGGTGGAGCAAGGGACAGAGTTGCCTTATCAGGCCAAGGTTCGCAGCGGCGTGTCGGGCGTGCAATTTCGTCGTGCAAGCCTGAAGCTGGAGGTCGAGCCGCGCATCACCCCGGGCGGTCGCGTCATACTTGACCTGGACATCGCCAAGGACAGCGTCGGCAAGCAGACGGCGGGCGGTCCCGCGATCGATACAAAGCACGTGCGCACGCGGGTGGAGGTGGAGGACGGCGGGACGGTTTCAATCGGCGGTATTTACGAAAGCCAGGATCGCGACGATGTGACGCGCGTTCCGCTGTTGGGCAAAATACCGCTGTTGGGCGCGCTTTTCCGCCATCGGGCGGTGCGCGAGCAGCGCAGCGAGCTCGTCGTTTTCATTACGCCGAGGATCGTCCCGATCGACTGAAGGATGAGCCCCGGCGGGGCGGCGCGAGCGGGCGGCCATACTCGACAAGGCGGCGGCTTTGCCAGTAAGCTGCGCCACGAACCATAGCGATCAAAGCAGAGGATACGTTGCAAGAGCGGGGCGCCAACACCAACATTTTTTTCGTGGGGCTCATGGGGGCGGGCAAAACGACCGTGGGCCGGGCCGTGGCACGCCGGCTCGGTCGCCCGTTCTTCGACAGCGACCATGAAGTCGAGGCGCGCACCGGCGCCCGGATCCCCGTGATCTTCGAGCTCGAGGGCGAGGAGCGGTTTCGCGAGCGCGAAGCGCAAGTGATCGCCGAACTGGCCGCTCGGGAAGCGATCGTTCTCGCAACGGGCGGCGGGGCGGTATTG
>JBQCDS010000494.1:0-2407 GCA_051961035.1 Trinickia sp.
TGAGGGCCTGTCGCCGACCCTCGCCCTGTGTGACGACCTGATCTTCTGAATCGTTACCGAACCCCTCCGCAACGCGAGTCGTGTCACAAGCGACCAAAACGCTGCCGCTCCGGCTAGCGACACGTCGGCCGCTTCGGCTCCGGCTGCAGCTGCTTCGGACACGGGCGCTGCTGCTGCGAGCGAATCGTCGGCTGCTGCGAGCGATGCAAGCGCTGCTGCTTCGGACGCTGCTGCCGCTTCGGAAGCGACGGCTTCGGAAGCTGCTGCCGCTTCGGGCGCAAGCCAGTAAGTTTTTTGCCTGCAACGCTAGGCAACAAAAAACCGGCCTCGAGCCGGTTTTTTGTTGCCTACGCGAACTAGCGTCCTATTTTTTCGCTGTTGCAATATCCCTTCGCCGTATCGCACCTTGCCATTCGTGGCGTCTTTTTCGCGCCGCCGCTCCCCTCGCCTAATTTCCCCCGCAACCGAGCCAGTCGAATCCCAACTCCTGCGACGCGACGATGATGTCCTCCGCCGCCGAGCCGAGGACGTTCGCCAGCGCCGCCTGGGCAAGCTCCGGCAGATTGTTCTGCTGACTCAGATGAGCAGCGACGATATGCGTGAGCCGAGTCCTATCGAGCGCCGCCAATATATGCGACGCCGCATCGTTGCTCAGATGGCCGTGATCGCCGCTGATGCGCGCTTTCAAAGACTGCGGATAGCGGCTCGTCGCCAGCATGCGCGCATCGTGATTGCATTCGAGCACGAGTGCATCGCAACCGCTCAGCATCGACGTAATGTGAGGCGTCGACGTACCGACATCCGTTAGGACGCCTAAGCGACGCGCTCCATCGGAAAACACGAATTGAAGCGGCTCACGGGCGTCGTGCGGCACCGTGTAGGGCAACAGTTGAAGATCGCCGATACAAGCCGTCTCGTCGCCCCAGAGCACGTGCAAGTCGAACTCGGCGCTATCGGCGCCAACGGCCTTTGCCGTTCCCCAACTCATATAAAGCGGCAACGACCACTTGCGCGCGAGCGTCAGTGCGCTGCCGATGTGGTCGCTGTGTTCGTGGGTGATGACGACGGCATCGAGGTCGGCGATGCCGTATTGAAGGCGCGCTAGACGGCGCTCGAGTTCTTTTGCGGAGAACCCGCAATCGAGCAGCACGCGTGTGGTGGTGTGTCCGCTGGCGGCCTCGACGACGAGGGCATTGCCCTCGCTACCGCTGCCGAGGCTTGCAAAGCGCATGGAGAGAAGTTCAGTTCAGCTGAGCGTGCAAAAGCGAAATGATGTTCTTCGCTTCGGAGGAAGCATCGACCTGACCATTCGCATCGACGACCGACACGCTGGTGCCCGTCCCGTTCGGATGAACGTTGATGAGAAACTCCTTGCCAGGCTTGCCCTTCGAAGAGCCGCTGTGAAACAGCTTGCTGAACAAGCCGTCGCGCTTCAACTCTTGCGTCGAATCGGCGTAGCGAACGGAGTAGACGCCCTTTTCCCGATCGCGATTGTCGACGGTGAAATTCGTGCGATCGAGCGCGAGCCCCACGCGCAGCCAAGCCACGTCGAAGCGGTCGGCGAGATCGAGCGTCGAGCTTGTGCTCGTGTCGATCGTGGCCGGCGCCGTGGCGGGCCGAGCATCGGCGAGCAACTGCTTCGACTGCGCCTCGGTCAATCCGAATTGCTCCATCAGCTTCGACAAAAACACGGCCTCGAGCACGGGATTGCGCGGACGTTCAATCCACCGCGAGGAATCCTTGTCTTGCCCGGTCAGCTTCTCTTCGAGCGCGCTGTGCGTGATCGAAATATCGGTGGCGCCGTTTTGCCCGCGCACCACGAGCGTGCGGAAGCGATCGCGCGTGCCGGACGAGTAGGCGAAATCGATGACATGGCCGATCGTGCGGCGGAACCAATCGTCGGGGATGTTCGCCCGGTTCTCCGCCCAATCGGTGGTCATGATGCCCGTCGCGGGCACGTCCGTCTTCAATACGAAGCCGTTCGCTTTCCAGAACTCCTCGAGTTGCGGCCAAAGTTGGTCGGGCGTGCGGCCGTCGACAACCAGCCAGCGGCGATCGCCGTCACGCTCGATATGCAGGCCGAGCGGTTCTTGTGCGCTCGGCACCCCTTCGCTGGCATTGCCGGCCGTCGTCACGTTGCGCGTCGGCGCACCGCCCAACGCCGCACTGGTAGGCGGCGCCGTGTACTGCGGTTGCGTCTTGGCCTCGTTCAGATCGCTCGGCACTTTCAGCGGCGGTGCGGAGCCCGTCGCCTTGTAATCGACTCGATCGGTCGAGAACCAATCGTTGAGCGTCTCGCATCCCGCGAGCGACGAAATCGCGAGCACGAGCGCCGCCGCGCGGATGGCATGGATAGAGAAAGCGGAACGTTTCATGAGGTCCTTCGTGATGCGCAATACATGCCTGC
>JBQCDS010000495.1:0-4179 GCA_051961035.1 Trinickia sp.
ACGCGATCCGCAAGATCGACCAGGAAACGCGCACCTTGCTGCAAGGCACGTTCGACGAGGTCAACCGGCATTTCGGCGAGCTGTTCCCGCGCCTGTTCGGCGGCGGTCAAGCCAAGCTCATCATGACGGGCGACGAGATTCTCGATGCCGGCGTGCAGGTGATGGCGCAGCCGCCGGGCAAGAAGAACTCGACGATTCACCTGCTTTCGGGCGGCGAGAAGGCGCTGACGGCCACGGCACTCGTGTTCGCGATGTTCCAGCTCAATCCCGCGCCGTTTTGCTTGCTCGACGAAGTCGATGCGCCGCTCGACGACGCCAACACCGAACGCTTCGCGAACCTCGTGCGCGCGATGTCGGACAAAACGCAGTTCCTGTTCATCTCGCACAACAAGATCGCGATGGAAATGGCGCAGCAGCTGATCGGCGTGACGATGCAAGAGCAAGGTGTCTCTCGCATCGTGGCCGTGGACATGGAAACGGCTGCCGGTTTCGCCCAGAATACCGTCTAACGAGCGGCGCCGCGCGGGCGATGAGCCGGGCGCGAGCCGCGATACAGGAATGCTTCATGGAGCGTGCATGGACGAGTTGACACTCGGATTGATCGGCGCAGGCGCCGTGGTGGTGGGAGGAGTGGTCGTGTACAACGCGTGGCAGGGCGCCAAGGTGCGCCGCAGGATGCCGCGGCCGATGCCGGCCGATAGCGAGCCAGGGCACACGCGCCACGATCACGAGGAAGATCGGCCATTCATCGAGCCGGCGCGCGGCGCCGTGCGGCGCGAACCCGCGATGTCGGAGGCGCCGCACGACCAGCAAGCCGCGCGGATCGAGCCGAGCTTCGGCGGAGCCGCGCCGCTCGATATCCCGGCCGATATCCAGGCCGAAATGACGACGCCGAACGGGTTCACGCCCGCGCCGGAAACGAACGAGAGCGACGCCGCTTCCGAACCCGGGCCGAGCGACGAGCCAATGGTCACGCCGGCGGCGACAACCATTTCCGCCGCGCCGCCGCACATCGTCGATCGCCGTATCGATTGCGTCGTACCCATTCGCTTGCCGGGGCCGATCGCCGGCGAGAAGCTCTCGCCGCTTGCGCAGCGTTTGCGCCGCGCGGGCAGCAAGCCCGTCTATATCGAAGGCAAGCCGGAGGGCGGCGGCGCATGGGAGTTGCTGCAGCACGCCGAGCGTTATGAAGAATTGCGCGCGGCGGTGCAATTGGCGAACCGAAGCGGCGCGCTCAACGAGCTCGAGTTCTCCGAGTTCGTGTCCGGCGTGCAACAGTTCGCCGATGCAATCGACGGCGCACCCGAATTCCCGGACATGCTCGAAACGGTATCCATGGCGCGCGAGCTCGATGGATTCGCGGCCCAATGCGACGCGCAACTCACGATCAACGTGCTGTCCGACGGCGCGCCGTGGTCGGCCAACTACGTACAGGCCGTGGCGTCGCAGGACGGCTTGTTGCTGTCGCGCGACGGCACGCGCTTCGTCAGTCTCGACGCCAAGCAGAGCCCCGTCTTCATGCTGCAGTTCGGCGACACCAATTTCCTGCGCGACGACCTGACCTACAAGGGCGGCCAGATGATCACGCTGATCCTGGACGTGCCGGTGGCGGACGAAGATATTTTGCCGTTCCGGCTCATGTGCGATTACGCCAAATCGCTCGCCGAGCGCATTGGGGGTCGCGTCGTCGACGAGCAGCGGCGGCCGTTGCCCGAGCCAGCGTTGCTCGCGATCGAAAAGCAACTGATGACGCTTTACGCGCGGCTCGAGGAGGCCGGCATTCCCGCTGGTTCCCCGGCGACGCGGCGCCTGTTCAGCCAGTAAACCGTCAGTCGCGCGCCCGCGCGTGAATACGCACCGAGAACAAGAGCAACGACATGGCTCGCAAGCACGCCGAACCGCCTCCGCCCTCCGATAAGCCGGCAGAACGCGCCGCCTGGCTGCGCACCGAACTCGAGCGGGCGAACTATCAGTACTATGTCCTCGATCGGCCCGAGATTCCGGACGCCGAGTACGATCTCCTGTTCTCGGAGCTGCAGTCGATCGAATCCGAGCATCCCGATCTGATCACGCCCGAGTCGCCCACGCAGCGCGTCAGCGGCGAGGTGGCGAGCGGTTTCGCACCCGTCGTTCATGCGCTGCCGATGCTGTCGCTGAACAACGGTTTCACCGACGAGGACGTCGCGGCGTTCGACAAGCGCGTCGGCGATCGGCTCGACCGAACGCCGGTGGAATATTCGTGCGAACTGAAGTTCGACGGTCTCGCGATCTCGCTGCGTTATGAAGCGGGGCGTTTCGTGCGCGCCGCGACGCGCGGCGACGGTTCGACGGGCGAGGACGTGACGCAAAACGTACGGACCGTTCGTTCGATCCCATTGCGGCTCAAGGGCGATCGCGTTCCGCACGTGCTCGAAGTGCGCGGCGAAGTCCTCATGTTCCGGCGGGATTTCAATCGTCTCAACGACAATCAACGTCAAGCCGGACAGCGCGAATTCGCCAACCCGCGCAACGCGGCGGCGGGCAGTTTGCGCCAGCTCGATTCGAATATCACCGCGCAGCGGCCGCTGTCTTTTTTTGCCTACGGCATCGGTGTGCTCGAAGGGATGGAGATGCCCGCCACGCACGACGCACTGCTCGACTGGTACATCGAGTTGGGCTTGCCCGTGTGCGGCGAGCGCGCAACGGTCGAGGGCGCGCAAGGGTTGCTCGATTTTTATCGGCGCATCGGAGAAAAACGCAAGGCGCTGCCTTACGACATCGACGGCGTCGTCTACAAAGTCAACCGCAAAGCCGACCAAGACGTGCTCGGCTTCGTCTCGCGGGCGCCGCGCTTCGCGCTCGCCCACAAGTTTCCGCCGGAAGAAGCGCTGACCGAACTGCTCGAAATCGGCGTGAATGTCGGCCGCACAGGGGCGGTCACGCCGGTGGCGCGGCTCGCGCCTGTGTTCGTGGGCGGCGTGACGGTGACGAATGCGACGCTGCACAACGAAGATGAAGTTCACCGCAAGGATTTGCGCTCGGGCGACATCGTCATCGTGCGCCGAGCGGGCGACGTCATCCCCGAAGTCGTCGGCCCGGTGCTCGAGCGGCGCCCGGAGGGTGCCCAGGCGTTCGTCATGCCCACCGTATGTCCGGCGTGCGGATCGGCCATCGAGCGGCTGCCCGGCGAAGCCGTGGCGCGCTGCACGGGCGGGCTCGTTTGCCCCGCGCAGCGCAAGCGTGCGCTCGAGCATTTCGCGCAACGCCGCGCGCTGGACATCGACGGGCTCGGTGAAAAAATCATCGATCAGCTCGTCGAGCAAAACATCGTGAGGACGCCGGCCGATCTGTTCAATCTGGGCTTTTCGACGCTTGTCGCGCTCGAGCGCTTCGCCGACAAATCGGCGCAGAATCTGGTCGATTCGCTCGAGAAAGCGAAGCACACGACGCTTGCGCGTTTCATTTTTGCGCTCGGTATCCCCGATGTCGGCGAATCCACCGCGAAGGATCTGGCGCGCCACTTCGGTTCGCTCGATCCCGTGCTGGATGCATCGGTCGAAACGTTGATGGAAGTGGAGGGCATTGGGCCGGTGGTGGCCGAGTCGATTCATCAGTTCTTTGCGGAAGAGCACAATCGGACGGTAATCGATCAACTGCGCGCGCCAGGCAAGGTGACATGGCCCGAGGGGCCGCCGGCTCCGCGTGCGCCGCAAGGCGTGCTGGCCGGCAAAACCATCGTGCTGACGGGTACGCTGCCCACGCTCTCGCGCGAGCAAGCGAAGGAAATGCTGGAGGCGGCCGGCGCGAAGGTGGCCGGTTCGGTATCGAAAAAGACCGACTACGTCGTTGCCGGCCTCGAGGCGGGCAGCAAGCTCGCGAAGGCCGAGGAACTTGGGATCGCGATTCTCGACGAAGACGGTATGCGCAAGCTCCTGGAGGGCGACAAGCCATGATCCGTGACATTCTCAAGATGGGCGATCCGCGCCTGCTGCGCATCGCGAAGAACGTCGAACACTTCGACACGCCCGAACTTCATGCGCTCGTCGCCGACATGTTCGAGACGATGCACCATGCCAATGGCGCGGGGCTTGCCGCACCGCAGATCGGCGTCGATCTGCAGGTCGTCATTTTCGGCTTCGGCCATAACGAGCGCTATCCCGAAGCGCCGCCCGTACCCGAAACGGTGCTCATTAATCCGAC
>JBQCDS010000496.1:0-3366 GCA_051961035.1 Trinickia sp.
GCCCCGACGGAGATCTCTTCTTCTTGCGAAAGCCGGCACATCAACAGCAGACGGTCCGGGTTGGCGAGCACCTTCAGCAGTGCGCATGCGTTGGCCGCGGCGGCTTGCATCGCGGTGGGGTCGATGACCGGAGTGGGCGATTCCATGGGAGACGTCAGATCGATGTGAAAACATTATGCCACAAAATAAAATATATTGTTATATAGTGTTTGCGCCGGAGGCGCCTTGGTCGAAAGCATCAACGACACCGCGATGACGGGCGGGTAATCGCCCTCCACAATCAGTGGAACGCCGTGAGTTGCCACGCCAGCACCGGGTGAGTCGATCCTGCCGGCATGGCCCAAACACCGTTCGGGCCGAAGTCATAGCCGACGAACGATGAGGGCGTGCTCATCTGGGCCGTCGTCAATCCGTTCGTCGAGGGCGGCACCTGGCCCGGGCCGTATTGGCTGCCGACCGCTACCGCCAAGCCCGTCGTTTCTGCATTCCAGTAAACGTCGTTGCCGATGCTGCCGCCGAGGAACACGCCAGCGATACCGCCGAAGCCCGTGGACACGCCGTCCTGCGCGACCGCACCGGTCGCGAACGACTGGCTGATCGTGCCGTCGTTGGCGCCGACGAGCCCACCTCCACCGTTCTGAACCGAACCCGTGGCGTACGACTGAGTAATCAAACCGCCGTTGCCGTTGGACCCCGCGAGGCCTCCCACGAAGCCCGCAAATCCAGCCTGAGTCTGGACTGAACCGGTGGCATACGACTGTATGATCGCGCCGTAGTTGTCGCCGACAAGACCGCCTTTATCGCCCGTCCCATCGAGTGGGCCCGTAGCGTCGGACTGTGAAATGACCCCATCGTTGATGCCGACGAGTCCGCCCGCTGCGTCCGACCCGGCACTTATGTCGACGCTGCTCGACGAACGCGCGACGTTGCCATAGTTCGTGCCGACGAGCCCACCCGCTGCCGACCCGTTGATGACTTGCTGAAGGGGCCCGACAATGTTGCCGGACGCGCTGACGTTTTCAATCGTGCCTTCGTTGACGCCCGCCAAAATGCCATACGTAAAACCAAAGCTATCAGTGGTGACATGCCCGGTTCCGTCCACGGCGACGCCACGCACGAGCGCGCCGTTCCCGATCACGCCAAATAGGCCCTGAACCGGAACCGCGGAACCTCCCGGAGGGACGAACGGGACCGTCTGCGTCAGGGTGAGCGAACTGATGCGATGCCCCATCCCATCGAACAATCCCGAGAACGGCGTATTCCCATCGCCGATCGGCACGAAGCTGCCGTCGCTGGTGGTGCTCGCATCGATATCACGCCCGAGCGCGTAGTTGCCCGACAGATCGTCGTTGATCGCTTGCAATTCGGACAGCTTGTTGACGAGCTGATACGCCGTGATTTGCGTGCGCACGGGGCTATAGGGTACGGGCACCCATGCCGGGTTCGACAACTGCAAGGGCGGATTGTATAGGGCGCCGGTCGCGGACGAATCGTAGAAGAGTCGAACCGTACCGGTGCTTTGCGACCAGTCGATCGTGCCGCCACCAATGGTCGGATTACCGACGGTGCCGCCGTTGTCGATTGCCGTCGAGTCCCCGCGCAGCGTGAGGTTGCCGGTTCCGACATTCTTGATTGTCGTGTCGAAGGCGATGAGCACCGAGTGGTACGCGCTCAGGTCGAGCGACGCTGCGCCATTCCAGCCGAGCAGTGTCGTTGCGACATTGATATCGCCACTGGAAGGGTTGGGTGAGCCTATCGCTTGCACGTTGATCGATGTGCCGGCGTTCAAGCTGCGAGCGAACGACAGTGCCGCGTTATCGTCAATCGTAAGGGACGACGCCGTGACGTTCCAAACACCGGCCTGTATGGTGGGGCCGCACTGGCAGAAGAGTAAAGCGTCGGCAAGGGTATCGACGGTGCCGCCGCTGCCGTCGGCGTTTTCGGCTGTCATGCCGGATGAGATTTTGACCGTCCCGCTATCGGCCACGAGCCACACATGCCCGTCGCGCTTTGCAGTGCCTGTTGCGCGAATCGCCGCATGGTTGCCCGAGAGCGCGAAGACGTTGCCGTCGGCCGCTTGTAGATCGATTTGCGCAGCCTCGATGTCGCCGCGATTGAGCACCGTACCGGCGCTCCCTAGCTGAACGAAGACTTGGCGGCCCGTCGATGAATCGTGCAGCAAGATGCTTTTCCCGGCAGCGAGCTCTGCGGTTCCCTTCGCTGCGTGGATGCTGCCGAGATTCTTGACTTCGCCCGTTGCGAGGAGGAACACGTCGCCATGAGTCGAGCCGATCCGGCCTAGATTGACGACGTTCGCATTCGACGCACCCGTGAGCGTAAGCGGGCCACCGTTCATGAACGAGGCGTTATCGGTGTCGAGTGTGCTCGCGACGAAGCGTCCGCCGGTGCTGATCACGCCGCTGGGACCGATCACGACGCCTTGCGGGTTGATCAGATAGACGCTGCCCGTGGCTGAAAGCGCGCCATAGATCGACGAAGGACTGCCCCCCGTGACTCGGTTCAACGTTGCGCCGTTGCCGTTGTTGATGTTCACGTGATTGCCGTTGCCGATCGAAAAGCTGTTCCAGTCGACGATACCTCGGAATGAGTTTTGATCGATCGTGAGCGACGTTGCATTGCCATTGATCGAGCCGCTCCCGGCGACGAAATGACCGCCGCTAGGCAAGGCGCCCGCATGCGCCAACGGCACGGTTGCGTATAACGCGACGAGGGCGCCGGTGACGATCGACGAAACCGGATTCAGCTTGAATGGAAAATCAGTGCCTCGTGCAGTTTTCATCACTTCCTCATTAATTTCGTTACGAAACGGTGCCGAAAATTCCACCGGTGGTGTTTTTGCCGCGGCGATGAGATGACGAAAACGCCTCACGGACGTTCCGAAGATTGGCGTGCGGAATCTCGCGGCGCGACGACTCGAGCCGTGGGGAAGGGGCGCCAATGCGACGATGGCTATTGGACTGACGAATGGCTGTTTAACAAGTATTTGCGATATTTGAGGAGATGCAATCCTCAAATTCGGACAAAGGACCGTTGCTTTACGCCGAAGATCTCGGCGTATAAGGGCGGTTTTCCGCGGAAATTCATGCCTCACACGTCGAATCGTCGATTTTGTCGAGGCGATATGCGATGTTGGCTTTTTTATAATTGTCGAAACGGAATTAGGCGGCTGCTAGCGTTTTCATCAATGAGTCTGCGCAACGATGTCTACATAACCGATGCGTTCCGTTTTCGGCGTTGGGCGTGCGGCTTTTTCGCTCCGTTCCACACCGCTTCGCGGTGCCCGGGCTTGCGGCCCCTTGGCTTAGGCTACAGTCGCGTCGATTGCAGCATTACCGATCCATTTGC
>JBQCDS010000497.1:0-2214 GCA_051961035.1 Trinickia sp.
GATGATGACCATACTGTAATCCTTGAAAACCGGGGGTTCGGAACCACTGAAACGCTCGATTATAGCGGGAAACTGAAACCATAACAAACACTTACCCCTCATCCATGCAAGATAGACCGGCGAAAGCTGCCCAAGAAGGCAGACGCCGGACGTACAATGCGCGCTCGGGCGCCCGCGACGGCGCTCTTTCAATTAGACGAACTGCCGCATTACGCCTTTCAGGTCATGTCCACTCGCGTATCTTCCACTCCCGCACGCTTTCGTTCAAAAACGCTCACCGCCTTGCTCGCCTTTCTGTTCGGCACTGCCGGTGCGCATCGTTTCTATCTCTATGGCTGGCGCGATCTGTTCGGATGGGCCCATGTAATCGGGACGGCACTCGGTATCCCGGGCGTGCTGCTGCTCATCGCATCGGGGCGCACGTCGGCGCTCGGCTGGGCGCTCGCCGTACCGGGGGCGATCTCCTTACTTGCTGCGTTCCTCGCCGCCATCGTCTACGGGCTGCGCCCCGATCAGAAGTGGGACGCGCAATTCAACGGCGCGCATACTTCCCGCAGTCAATCGGGCTGGGGCGTCGTCTTCGTCGTGATCTTTTCGCTGTTCATTGGAGCACTGTTGCTGATGGCTGGTCTCGCCGTCACCTTCCAGACGTACTACGAATCCCAAGGCGGTTTGAGCACGTCCCTCTCAGAGTAAGCGGCAGCCGCGCGCGGCCCGTCAGAACAGCGTCAGCTGCGGGTTCGAGGAGCTGGCGGCCGTCGGCTTCTTGAAGTGGGACATGTCGAGGATCCCATGCCGCCGTGCATTGAGGCCGAGCCGCTTCACCGCTTTATCGAATCGCTGCTTGAGGAGATCGGCCCACGCGCCCTCGCCTTTCATGCGATGTGCGAAGGACGAGTCATAGTCCTTGCCGCCGCGCATATCGCGCACGCGAGCCATGACGCGCTCCGCGCGCTGCGGGAAATGCGCCGCGAGCCAATCCTTGAAAAGCGGTGCGACTTCCCATGGCAAGCGCAAGACGATGTAGCTTGCACTCGTCGCACCGGCTTCGGCACACGCCTCCAAAATGCGCTCGAGATCGGGTTCGGTCACGAAGGGGATCACGGGCGCGACGCTGACCCCGACAGGGATACCGGCATCACTGAGCGCGCGGATCGTTCGAAGCCTACGCATCGGCGTTGCCGCGCGCGGCTCCAGTGTGCGTGCGATCTGCGCGTCGAGCGTCGTGATCGTCACCGCGGCCATCATCTGCCCGCGCTCGGCCATCGGCGCGAGCAAATCGATGTCACGTTCGATCAACGACGACTTCGTGATTGCGGCGAACGGGTGCCCGGATTCGTGCAGCACTTCGATGACGCGACGTGTCAGACGCAACTCGCGCTCAACGGGCTGATAAGCATCGGTGTTGACGCCGAGCGCGATGGGTTCAGGCGTGTAGTTCTTTTTCGATAGCTCGCGTTGAAGCAGCTCCGGGGCATTGATCTTCGCATAGATCCGGCTTTCGAAATCGAGCCCCGGCGACAGCCCAAGGTAGCTGTGAGTCGGCCGCGCGAAACAGTAGATGCAGCCATGCTCGCAACCGCGATAGGGGTTCAGCGACACGTTGAACGGAATGTCGGGCGATGCATTGCGCGTCAAGATACTGCTCGCGCGTTCCTCGAAGACCTGCGTCTTTAAGGGCGGTGGCGCATCGTCCTGATCAGGCAGCCAGCCGTCGTCGAACGCTTCTCGCTCATCGCGTTCGTAGCGTCCTTGTAGATTCGTGACTGCGCCGCGGCCCTTGAGGGGCGCAGGCGGGGCAATGGGAAATTCGGCGTCGGGGGTGTCCATCTTGGATGTAGGCGCGCCACAGCGGCTTCACCTGGCTTCCGGTACGAGAGGTATATGCATCGTTGTACTGTATGCATATACAGTATGTCAAGCGCATCAACCGGCCCTAGGGATGGAATGTCTGCGATGCGGGTGCAGAGGAAGCGGCGCGGAGTTATCCGCGTATAGATGGCGAACGTAAGCGCACAAGAGCCGGCCGTATAAAAGCTAGCCGCGCAAAGCACAAACCCCCGAGAGCGCTGGGCTGTCGGGGGTTCGATCGAGGCTATGCATGGGTCAAAGTAAGCGCTGACGCGCCGACTCTGACTGGCACAAAGGGGAGCCTGACGATTACCTACTTTCACACGGGCAATCCGCACTATCATCGGCGTGGAGTCGTTTCAC
>JBQCDS010000498.1:0-2602 GCA_051961035.1 Trinickia sp.
ACTCGGGCTGTACGCCGTCGTGCCGAGCGCGCCCTGGGTGGAACGCGTATTGGCGCTCGGCGTAAAGACAGTGCAACTGCGCGTGAAAGACGCGGCACCAGGCCCGCTTCGAGAAGAAATCGAACGGGCGGTGGCGGCCGGCCGTCGTCACGACGCCCGCGTGTTCATCAACGATTACTGGCGCGAGGCCGCGCAGGCCGGCGCTTACGGCGTGCATTTGGGGCAGGAAGACCTCGAAACGGCCGATCTGGCGGCGATCGCGCAATCGGGGATGCGGCTAGGTTTATCCACGCACGGCTACTACGAAATGCTGCGGGCGTTGCATTTTCGGCCGAGCTACATGGCGTTCGGCGCCGTCTTCCCCACGGGCACGAAGACGCTTGCCACGGCGCCGCAGGGGCTCGCGCGCCTGGAACGCTATGTGCGCCTGCTGAGTGCCCATGTGCCGCTCGTCGCCATCGGCGGCATCGATCTTGCGCGGCTACCGGCCGTGCTCGCCACCGGTGTACGCAGCGTGGCGCTCGTGAGCGCGATTACCGGCGCCGACGATCCGGCGCAGGCCGTCGCGCAACTGCAACAGGTTTTCGCCGCCTAGGCGACGGCCCACGGCCGGGCGGGCGCGAACGGCCGGGCAACGCACCGTTGCACGCGAAGTAACAGTCGTGTCAACGCAGGGTAATCGCTGAGGCCCTATAATTCCGCTTCCGCGTAAAAGGAAGTCGCTTCGTGCCGCCGTCATCTTCCGAGCCCATTCTCGAACTTCGCAACGTCGACTTCGGTTACGGCGAAGACCGTCTTGTTCTGTCGGACTTGAACATGCGCTTCGAGCGCGGCCAAGTCGTGGCCGTCATGGGCGGCTCCGGCGGCGGCAAGACGACGGTGCTGCGTTTGATCGGTGGGCTCGAGCGGGCGCGCCGGGGCGAAGTGTTGTTCCACGGGCGCGACATAGGCAAGCAGACCCGCGAAGGGTTATACGCGATGCGCCGCAAGATGGGCATGCTGTTCCAATTCGGCGCGCTCTTTACCGACATGTCGGTGTTCGAGAACGTGGCGTTCGCGTTGCGCGAGCACACCGATTTGCCCGAAGCGCTGATTCGCGATCTCGTGCTGATGAAATTGAACGCCGTGGGGCTGCGCGGCGCCCGCGATCTCGCGCCGTCGCAGATCTCGGGCGGCATGGCGCGGCGCGTGGCACTCGCGCGGGCCATCGCGCTCGATCCCGAACTGATGATGTACGACGAACCGTTCGCCGGGCTCGACCCGATTTCGATTGGCATCACGGCCAATCTGATCCGGACGCTGAATCGGGCGCTCGGCGCGACTTCGATCCTGGTGACGCATGACGTCCCCGAATCGTTCACGATCGCCGACTACGTCTATTTCCTCGCGAACGGAACGGTGCTGGCCCACGGCACGCCCGCACAACTGCGCGAATCCGCGGATCCGACGGTACGCCAGTTCCTCGACGGCGCCCCCGACGGCCCGTTCCGCTTCCACTATCCCGCGCCGGCGTCGCTCGCGGCGGATTTCGGTTTGGGGGAGCGTGCATGATCAGCGCACTCGGACATTGGGTGATCGGCCGCATCGTTCGCACGGGCTACGCGGAGCGGTTGCTCCTGCGCATCGTCTTGGAGGGGCTGCGGCTCGTGCGCCGGCCGGGGCTCGTCATCAAGCAGATTTTCTTCGTCGGCAACTACTCGTTCATCATCATCGCGGTGTCGGGGTTGTTCGTGGGCTTCGTGCTCGGCTTGCAGGGCTACTACACCCTGAATCGCTACGGTTCCGAGCAGGCCCTGGGGCTGCTCGTCGCCCTCTCGCTCGTGCGTGAACTCGGGCCCGTCGTGACGGCGCTTCTGTTCGCCGGACGAGCCGGCACCTCGCTGACGGCGGAGATCGGCCTCATGAAAGCGGGCGAGCAGTTGACCGCACTCGAAATGATGGCGGTCGATCCGATCGCGACCGTGCTCGCGCCGCGCATGTGGGCCGGGATCATCGCCATGCCCCTGTTGGCGGCGTTCTTCAGCGCGGTGGGCGTGCTCGGCGGTTATGTCGTCGGCGTGCTGCTGATCGGCGTCGATGCCGGCGCGTTCTGGTCGCAGATGCAAGGCGGCGTCGACGTTTGGCGCGATGTCGGCAACGGCGTCGTCAAGAGCATCGTGTTCGGCTTCGCGGTGACATTCATCGCCCTGTACCAAGGCTACGAAGCCAAGGCGACGCCCGAGGGCGTGTCGCTCGCGACAACGCGTACGGTCGTCTACGCATCGCTCGCCGTACTCGGGCTCGATTTCTTGCTGACGGCGCTGATGTTCAGCTGACGCGCCGCGCCTCGCTCGCGGCTAAAGCCAATTTCTTTTTGTTGGAATGACGATGAAAAAGACTGTTCTCGACTTCTGGGTCGGCTTGTTCGTGTTGCTGGGCTTGATCGCCGTGCTGTTTCTGGCGCTCAAGGTCGGCAACATGAGCTCGCTGTCGTTCCAGGCGAGCTATCCCATCAAGCTTAAATTCGACAACATCGGCGGATTGAAGCCGCGCGCGCCCGTCAAGAGCGCGGGTGTCGTCGTGGGCCGCGTGGAATCGATCGGCTTCGATACGAATACCTACC
>JBQCDS010000499.1:0-3425 GCA_051961035.1 Trinickia sp.
CTCTATGCGTTGCTCGGCGCGTTGACAGGCGTTGCGGCCGCCGCACTCATCCATGCCTTGCATTCGGCCGAAGACACCTTCGACCGCATGCCCAACCGCTATCTGCGGCATGCCGCAGGCATGCTCCTCGTCGGTCTCTTGATGTACGCTTTATGGCGCGGCGCCGGCCACTATTACGTCGAAGGCGTGGGATACGCCTCCATTCAGGCAACGCTATACGGGCAGCTGCAAGGCGGTGCGTTCCTACTGCTGCTCGCCGTCTGCAAGCTGTTCGCGACCTCGGTGAGCCTTGGGTCGGGCTCGTCAGGCGGGGTGTTTTCACCGTCGCTATTCATCGGTGCGATGCTCGGCGCATCGATCGCTTCGCTCATCTCGGCCGCCGTGCCCGGTGCCCCGATCAGCGCGCCTGCCTTTGCGATGGTGGGCATGGGGGCCATGGTGGGCGGCGGAACGGGAGCCGCGATGACCGCGGTGGCCATGATCTTCGAAATGACGCGCGACTACGACATCGTGCTGCCGATGATCATCGCCGTAGCGGTGAGTTTAGGGGTGCGCCGCCTGTTGTCGGCCGAGAGCATCTACACCCTCAAGCTGCGTCGTCGCGGGCACGCGATTCCGAACGCGTTGCATGCGAACATGTTCCTCGTTCAGGAGGCCGGCCAGGTGATGGAAACCGACGCGCTGGTACTCGACCACGCGACGCCGTTTCGCGAAATACTGCTGCGCTCCGAGGGCATGTTGTTCCGCCACGCCGTCGTGACGAAGGATGACCGAATCCTGGGCGTGCTGCGCATTAACATGGGCCTGCGGCGAGCCGTGAGTCAGGCGGATTCCGATATCACGGTCGGCGAACTCGCGCAGCGCAACTTCATCGTCGTCATGCAGCATGAGATCGCATTCCGCGTGATCTCGCGGCTCTGGAAGCAGCATGCGGCCATGGCGGTGGTCGTCGAGCAGGACGATGCCCGCATACCCGTGCGCGTGTTGGGCGTGATCGCGAAAGAGCACGTTGCCGATTCGGTCGCCAGGAGCATCCGCATTTTTCCCGGCAAGCACTGACAGATGGCACGCCGCCTTTGAGCGCGATACGAGTACAGCCCGCGCCGAAAGCCGATCGAACGAAGGCGTGGTTCTTGCGTCATGCTTGCGCGTCGAACCGAAAAGGACCAACCATGACCTTGGTGATTTATCTGATCGGCTGGCTGATTCTCATTGGCGGCGTGTCGTGGGCGCTGATTACCATGCACGTCGCGCAGCAGTATGTTGCGATCGTCGCCGTCATTCTGCTTGGCATCGGCGTGGTCACGGGCGCGACCCGCGCGCGCGGCCGCGACCACCGGTAAGGTTTTGTTTTCCCCCGGCGTGGGACCGTCGGTTGTCGATGTATCAGGCAGTGAGCGGCTGTTGCAGCGGTTGAGTGTCGGTGCGTCGGCCAAACGAAACTTCGGATCGGCGCTCGAGTGCCGCCTTGCGCTTTGCTTCAGCAGCCGCGACGAAGTCGGACAGCTCGCGCTCGATGGCTGAATCTCTGGCTCCCGGCTTCCACGCGCGGGCACCGTGCCTTCGGCGCGTGGTGCGCGCAAGCGCTAGCGCGGCGAGCGCCGCTTTCGCGCATTCGTATTCCACTTGAGCGCACACTTCGAGCGGCTCGCCGAACTCGCGAAAGGCTTGCACGTGTTGATGAACGGCATGGACGGCCGCCGGATACTCGCGCAATTCAGAAACGACTTTATGGCTCAATGCGTCCCAGCGGATTTTTTCCGGATAGGCGAACGTCACCATGGATACCGTAGCGGCGGCGTCACGGCCGGCTTGGCTCGTCGGTACCGCTGAAGCCCATGCGGCCTTGTGCATCATCGTGCGGCAGGTTCGAGCAAAGCTTTCCAGCGATATGGCCACTTCCAGCGCCGTATCGCGTCGCTGCCGCCTGCGTGCTTTGATATCGCGCGCCGAGACCCATGCGAGCGCTGCGACTGAGCCTACCGCCGCGGACACCACTGCCAAAGTGAAAGAGGCGTCCCACCTAATGCTTGGAAGCGAGTCGAGCCATTCCTGCCGCATATCGTGCGCCTCTCAGAATGAGGTGGAGCCAGTATAAGCAA
Source organism: Trinickia sp. (assembly GCA_051961035.1). GTDB lineage: Bacteria > Pseudomonadota > Gammaproteobacteria > Burkholderiales > Burkholderiaceae > Trinickia. Next base: position 2,103 of record JBQCDS010000499.1, read on the forward strand.
TCGTTCGTGACTGTTACGAACAAAAAATGCGGGGTGTGGTTTTATCACAAACACGCTATCGGCACTCGGCCGAGCGAAATGTGCATCGGCGGATATCCGGCTGCAAAACAGCGCCCGCCCGAGTGGCCGCTTTGCCCTTGCGTTCTTCGCGCCGCACGGCCGAAGCGAAAGCGCGGTATGCTCCCCGAGTCCCATCCGCCGCGAGCCATGGCTGCTGCCGGCGGGTGTGCATCTAACCGGCGCTTCCTAGCCTGACTGGTGGGAAGCGCGCTTTTTTGCGGAAAGTAGGGGATTGACGGATGGCAAACGCAACGTATACGGATACGCAACTCTTGATCGACGGGCAATGGTGCGACGCGGCCAGCGGCAAGACGATCGATGTCTTCAATCCGGCCACGGGCCAAGCGATCGGCAAGGTCGCGCATGCGGGCATCGCGGATCTCGATCGCGCACTGGCCGCCGCCCAACGCGGCTTCGAAACCTGGCGCAAGGTGCCCGCGCACGAACGCGCCGCCACGATGCGCAAGGCGGCGGCTCTCGTGCGCGAGCGCGCCGCGACGATCGCGCAAACGATGACGCAAGAACAAGGCAAGCCGCTTGCCGAAGCGCGCGTGGAAGTGCTTTCGGCCGCTGACATCATCGAGTGGTTCGCCGACGAAGGGCGACGCGTATACGGCCGAATCGTCCCGCCGCGCAATCTGAATGCGCAGCAGACAGTCGTGCGTGAGCCGGTCGGCCCCGTTGCCGCGTTTACGCCGTGGAACTTCCCCGTCAACCAAGTCGTGCGCAAGCTGAGCGCGGCACTGGCCACCGGCTGCTCGTTCCTCGTGAAGGCACCCGAGGAAACGCCGGCATCGCCGGCGGCGCTGTTGCGCGCGTTCGTCGATGCGGGCGTGCCGGCAGGCGTGATCGGCCTGGTGTTCGGCAACCCGGCCGAGATCTCCGCCTACCTCATCGCGCATCCGGTCATCCGCAAAGTGACGTTCACGGGCTCGACGCCCGTCGGCAAGCAATTGGCGGCGCTGGCCGGGCAGCACATGAAGCGGGCGACGATGGAGCTGGGCGGGCATGCACCGGTTATCGTCGCCGAGGATGCCGACGTCGCGCTCGCCGTGAAGGCCGCCGGCGGCGCGAAGTTCCGCAACGCGGGGCAAGTCTGCATTTCGCCGACACGCTTTCTCGTTCACAACAGCATTCGCGATACGTTTACGCGCGAGCTTGTCAAGCACGCCGAAGGGCTGAAGGTCGGCAACGGTTTGGAGGAAGGCACGACGCTCGGCGCGCTCGCGAACACGCGCCGTCTCGCGGCGATGACCTCGGTGG
>JBQCDS010000500.1:0-9144 GCA_051961035.1 Trinickia sp.
TGGGGCTCCCTGCTCAAGTTCCGGCGCGAGTTCGACCAATACATCAATCTGCGGCCGGCACGGCTGTTCGAAGGGGTGCCGTCGCCGCTGGCCGGGCGAAATGCGGGCGACATCGATTTCTGGATCGTGCGCGAGAACACCGAGGGCGAATATTCGTCGGTGGGCGGGGTGATGTTCGAGGGCACCGAGCGCGAGTTGGTCCTGCAGGAATCGATCTTCACGCGGCGCGGCAGCGAGCGCGTGCTGAAGTATGCCTTCGATCTCGCGCAGCGCCGTGCGAGGAAAAAGCTGACGGTGGCCACGAAGAGCAACGGCATCGCGATCAGCATGCCGTGGTGGGACAAGCAGGCGGCCGAAGTTGCCGCGGCTTATCCCGACGTGACGTGGGACAAGCAGCACATCGACATTCTCTGCGCACGCTTCGTGCTCAATCCGGACCGCTTCGATGTGGTCGTGGCCACCAACCTATTCGGCGACATTCTCTCCGACCTGGGCCCGGCTTGCACCGGCACGATCGGCCTCGCGCCGTCGGCGAACCTCAATCCCGACCGTGCGTTCCCGTCGCTGTTCGAGCCCGTGCACGGCTCCGCGCCCGACATCGCCGGCAAGAACATCGCCAATCCGATCGCCATGATCTGGTCCGCCGCGATGATGCTCGACTTCCTTGGGCATCACGACGGTAAGGAACGCGAGGCGCACGACGCGATCCTCGCCGCCATTGAAGCCACGTTGAAGGAAGGCCCGCTCACCGGCGATTTGGGTGGCACGGCCAAGACCGACGTCGTCGGCGCGGCGATTGCCGAGCGCGTTGCCCGTGGATGACGCACGACTAACGACAGACACAGCCATACGAAAGGAGTCTCGAACATGACGCGTACGTTTTCGCCCGATGCTTTGATACGCACGGAAAACTTCATCGGCGGCCAATGGGTGCCTGCCGCGGACGGCAAGCGCTTCGCCGTGACCGATCCGGCTAACGGAAAGACCATCGCCGAAGTAGCCGACAGCGGCACGGCCGACGCACGTGCGGCGACCGATGCCGCCGCGGCCGCCCTGCCCGCCTGGCGCGATACATTGCCCAAGACGCGCGCCGAGATCCTGCGGCGCTGGCATGCGCTCATCGTCGCCAATCAAGACGCGCTCGGCGCATTGATTTCGCGCGAGCAAGGCAAGCCGCTGGCCGAGGGGCGCGGCGAAGTGGCTTACGGCGCCTCGTACGTCGCATGGTTCGCCGACGAAGCGACGCGCATCTACGGCGACTTGATTCCGCAGCAGCAGCGCGGCAAGCGCATGAGCGCGGTCAAGGAGCCGATCGGCATCGTTGCCGCGATCACGCCGTGGAATTTCCCGCTCGCGATGATCGCGCGCAAAATCGCGCCCGCATTGGCGGCCGGCTGCACCGTCGTCGGCAAGCCCGCCGAGGACACGCCGCTCACGGCGTCGGCGCTCGTCCTGCTCGCGCACGAGGCAGGCGTGCCGCCCGGCGTCCTGAATCTCATCACCGCCTCGCGAGAGCGCGGCGTCGATGCCGTGGCCGATTGGCTGCACGACGCTCGCGTGCGCAAAATCACGTTCACGGGTTCGACGGCGGTGGGCAAGTATCTCGCCCGCGAATCGGCCGGCACGCTCAAGAAGCTTTCGCTCGAACTGGGCGGGAATGCACCGTTCATCGTGTTCGACGATGCCGATCTCGATGCGGCCGTCACGGGGCTCCTCGCGGCGAAGTTCCGCAACGGCGGCCAAACGTGCGTCTCCCCCAATCGCGTCTTTGTGCAAGCCGGTGTCTACGAACGATTCGCCGCACTGTTGGCCGAGCGTGTGAGTGCGTTGAAGGTCGGCCCCGCGAGCGACCCGGCCACGCAAATCGGGCCCATGATCAACGTGCGCGCGGTGGACAAGATCGCGCGTCACGTGGACGATGCGCTCACGCGCGGCGCCCGCCTCGTGACAGGCGGCAAGCGCGTCACCGAGTTGGGTGCGAACTTCTACGCACCGACCGTACTTGCCGACGCGAACGCGAGCATGCAACTGTGCGATGAGGAAACGTTCGGCCCTGTCGTGCCGCTGTTTCGCTTCGAACACGAACAAGAAGCCATCGACGAGGCGAACGCCACGCCTTATGGCCTCGCGTCGTATTTCTATAGCAACGACATGAAGCGGATCGAGCGCGTATCGCGCGCGCTCGATACCGGCCTCGTCGGCATCAACGAAGGGGCGATTTCGAGCGAAGCGGCACCGTTCGGCGGCGTCAAGGAATCGGGCTACGGCAGGGAGGGCTCGAAGTACGGCCTCGACGATTATTTGTCGATCAAGTATCTGTGTCAGGGCAACCTGGCGTAGCGAGCGACAGGCCGAATCGGATAGGCCCAATGACTCGGGCAATGTGATCTGAATCAAAGCAGTAATCTCCGCGGTGTGTCAGCCTTGCAAAAGGTTCGGCATCGCGGAGAGCAATGCGATGAAGCGCATTGAGCTTGCCCTGGACGACGCGCCGGCTGGTTCTGCGGCGTGCAACGTCGCGATTGCGCCGGCGCAAACGCACGCAGCGCACGTCGGCACAAGCGCACAGCCGTCCATGATGCCGTGCGGCCAAATCAAGCGGCGCCTGTCCGTCATGATTCGCTCTCGTTCACCGAGGTTCTAATGACGGACTATCATCACCTGACGGTCGATGAAGTTCTCGCGCACCTCGACACCTCGCGGTCAGGCCTAAGTGTGATGGAGGCGGCGCAGCGTCTTCGGCATTTCGGGCCTAACCGATTGCCTGAAGGGGCTCGAAAGACGCTGATCGGCGTCTTCCTGTCTCAGTTCAGAAGTCCGTTCATCTACCTGCTTCTCGCAGCGGCCGGGATTTCGCTCGCGATTGGACACTTGACGGATGCCGCCTTCATTTTCGCCGTGCTGCTTCTCAATTCGGTGGTGGGTACCTATCAGGAGTGGCAAGCCGAAACGCGTGCAATTGCGCTCAAGGCGCTCATCAAGGGAAGTGTCGCCGTCTGGCGTGGCGACACGCTGGTGCGCTTGCCGGCTGATGTACTGGTTCCAGGGGACGTCGTCCAGGTAGAGAGCGGCGAACGGATCGGCGCCGACCTACGCTTGATCGAGGCACGTAACCTCACTGTCGACGAAAGCCTCCTGACGGGAGAGTCGCTCGCCGTCCATAAACTGGCGGGTATCCCGGTTGCGCCCGATGCCCAACTCGGTGACCGCATGACGATGCTGCATGCCGGCACCATTGTTCAAGCCGGGCGCGGTGCTGGCGTAGTGGTATCCACCGGCAGCCACACCATCGTGGGCCAACTGGCCGCGACGCTTGAGCAGCCGGAGCCATCACCCCCTTTGGTGCGTCGCATGGCGCGATTCACGCGTCACCTGGCCGTTGCGATGATCGTCACGATCGCGCTGATTGCCGCTTTGGAAGCGATTCGGGGCGCCACGGCGGCAGACATTTTTCTGTTGGCGATAGCGCTGACCGTTTCCGCCATTCCGGAGGGCTTACCTGTCGCCATGACGGTTGCACTATCGATCGCCATGCACCGTATGGGCTTACGCCAAGTCGTCGTTCGCCACCTGCCGGCTGTCGAAGGCCTGGGTGCCTGCTCGTTGATTGCGACCGACAAGACGGGAACGCTAACGCTCAATCGTCTCTCGATCGAACGAGTGTGGGTGCCGAGTGTCGGTGAACGCGTGCCGAGCGATCCGGCCGTGCAGTCCCTGCTGATGGCCGGCGCGTACGCGAGCGAGGCGCCCATCGATAGTAACGACGGGGCGAGTGGCGATGCTGTTGATCTTGCGTTTTTCGCCGCCCTCCGTTGCGATGATGCGCTGTCGCCCGAAAGTGCGGAATCAGTCATCGGCTCGATTCCCTATGAACCTGAAAAGCGCTTCGCGGCAGCGATCCACGAACGCGACAAAACGCTGATTGCGTACGTGAAGGGAGCGCCCGAAACGGTCGCTTCCTATTGTCGCGATGTGGACGAGGCGACATCGACGGCCGCCGATCGGATGTCGGCAGCCGGCTATCGCGTGATCGCCGTTGCGACGGGGCCTGTCGCCGTTCCCGAGGAGCGGGGGTTGGTTGGTCTGCGGCTTCTGGGCTTTGCGGGATTGATCGATCCGCTGCGGTCGGAGGCGCAGCAGGCGGTTGCCGACGCGCGGCACGCAGGGATTCGCGTCGTGATGGTGACGGGCGACCATCCGCTCACCGCGTTGGCGATCGCGCGTCAACTTGGCCTTGCCACGGCGCGCGATGAAGTCATGACCGGGGCGGAACTCGCGACACTCGAGGGGGCCGCGCTCGATGCCGCCGTCGACAAATCGCAAGTATTCGCGCGCACCGAGCCACTGCAGAAGCTTGCGATCGTTGAGAGCTTGCGCCGCCAAGGTCACGTAGTTGCAGTCACAGGCGACGGAGTGAACGATGCACCTGCCCTGCATGCGGCAGATATCGGCGTTGCGATGGGTAAAGGGGGCACCGACGTGGCGCGCGAAGCGGCCGATCTCATTCTGACCGACGATAACTTCGCCTCCATTGTTGCCGGTATCGAAGAAGGACGGATCGCCTATGACAACGTCCGCAAGGTCATCCTCATGCTGGTTTCGACGGGAGCCGCGGAAATTTTGTTGATGCTGCTCGCAACGGCGTTTCGTATGCCGCCTCCTTTGAGCGCGGTGCAACTGCTTTGGCTCAACCTGATCACAAACGGGATGCAGGATGTCGCGCTCGCCTTCGAAAAGGGGGAGCCCGGCGTATTGCAGCGCAGGCCGCGAGCCGTGCATTCGCCGGTGTTCGATCATCGGATGATCGAACAAGTCGTCGTGGCGGGAATGACGATCGGGCTTTCCGGCTTCGCGCTTTACTTTGTTCTCTTGCAGGCCGGTACGCCGCACGCCGCGGCTCAAGGCTCGGTCCTCTGGATTCTCGTTTGGTGCGAAAACGCCCACTGCTTCAACTGCCGCTCCGAAACCCGCTCGGTGTTCCGCGTGCCGCTCACGCATAACCGGCTGCTCGTGGCCGCGGTCGTGGGCACCCAACTCCTTCAGATCGCCGCGCTCAGCATCCCTGGGCTGCGAGACTTGCTATCGCTGCAGGCACTTACACTTACCGACGGCGTTAAGCTAGCGTCCGTTGTTCTTCTCGTTCTCGGCGTCATGGAATGCTACAAATGGGTGCGGCCACGGTTGGCTCTAGCAGCCCGTCCGCAACCGTCGTGACGTAAGTACCTCGCGCTCCTTCGGTTTGCGCAACCGAGCTTCGCGCGAAAAGCTGCGTAGCCGGACCGACGCGAGCAAGTTACTAGGTGCGGACCCGCTTTGCCTTCGCCGCGACAAAAAGCGGTGCGGTCGTGAACGAACCGCGTGCCTTCATCGCGCGAGATACGCCGCACACATTGAACTCAACGTCGATCCTGTGCCTACGCCATGCATACACGCCGCAATCTTGCCGCAGAGTCCTATCCGTCGCCGGAGGCGCAATGGCCGATCGATCCGGCTCATCCGCAGCCGCCGCAGCAACGCCGCGAAAGCGGCGCACACGCATCGCACTCGCTGTTGGACACCCTACAAGCGCATAGATCGGGCTTTGAGGCGCCGGCAGATCGCGGCGTCGCACCCGCGTCGGCCCTGCACGCGGCTGTCGCAAACCGCGATCTTCAATCCGTTCAGGCCTTGGTTCGCCATGGCACCCGGCCCACGGTGGTGGATCGATCGGGCAAAACGGCCCTCGATTCGCTCGATTCGCTCGAGCCGTCGATTGCGGCCCAAATGAGGCGTGCGATGCTGCGATCGTCCAACCCGAGTGCGCCGCACGGTTACACGAAGCCCGAGGCGCTGCACGGCAGCCCGTGGGGCATCGAGATCCTGGCTGACGAACGCTTGATAGGCGGACGACACGCCCCGAAAGGCGGCTACGGTTCGCTTGAAGGAATGGTGTTCTTCTCTACTCGGGCGCCCGAAAAAACAGGCAGCACGACCGTCCGGTCGGATCTGCGGACAGGCCCCAGGCGCTATGCGAAAGGCGGTGCGTCGAGCGCAAATTCGCCGCAGCAGGCAGGCATCCGATATCGGTTGACGAGCACGCTCGTCGAACAGATCGAACGACGGGCATTTTCGCCGATCGAGGGTGAAGACGAACTCATGGCAGACACGCGAGCGGATCTCGTGTCGAAAATCCGCAGCCAGATCGGCTTGAGTCTTGGCATCGCCGCGCAACGCATTCCAGCAGGCAGCGCCGAAGAACTCGATAGGCAGCTTCGCAATGCGCCGATCTACACGTCGCTGATCCAATCCACGAGCCAAGGCAACCGGTACCGCATACAGCGAGACGAACTGCGATCGCTCTATCTGGATGCCCTCGCGCAGTTGAGAGAATCGCAGGAGAGCTCCGGCACCGTCCCGCTGCTCTGTTTGATCAACCGCGGAACCATCGTGCCGCTCGTTTTCGGCTTCGAGAAAGTTTCCGGATTACTGACACATCGATTGAATTCCGGGAAACTGCACGCTTACCAGATAGAGGCCCATCCACTCGCAGGCTCTGAGCGAGGCGGGCGACTCAAGGAAATCGAAGTAGCAAGCCACCAGGATCTCGCAACCTTGAGCTTAGGCTGCCTCGCGAAAGGCGTTCAACTTCCCGCGAACATCGTCGTGCGGATCAACCCCAGTGCGAGTGCCAAGCGCCGCACAGGTCAACGGGCAATCTACCTGACGCCGCAAGAGGTACGCGATTTTCAGGCGAGGCTGAACGCCGAGGTATCGACACTCATCCCCACTCCACCCGGCCTAACCGGCGACACGATGACGGGTGCGTCGCTAGGGCAGTTGCAGCACATCAACGAGCGAATCCGCACGTGGGTAGCGAACGGTGTGGCTTAGCGCAGAATCGCACGATTCGTAGGCGCGGGCTTACCAGCGAAAAATTCGGCATTTGCGGCCGAAGCCCAAGGTCGCCACCGCCATCGACTACAATGCTCCCGGTCGCAATCCGCCCCTCCATCAGCACCCGTGACCGCCGCAAACCACCCCCGCGCCCACAGCGTCGTATTAGCCGCGAGCCTCGCGCTCATCGCTTTCTCCTTGCGCACGCCCATTACGAGCGTCGGACCGATTCTCCTGGAAGCCACGCGCGCCACGCATTTATCGCCAACGGGCGCGAGCCTGCTCACGACGCTCCCATCGCTATGCTTCGGCTTGTTCGGCCCGCTCGCTCCGATGCTCTCGCGCCGAATCGGCAGCGAACGGGCATTGCTTGCGATGCTGGTGCTGCTGACGGCCGGCACGGCCGTGCGGATCCTACCGTTCTGGCAGACGTTGTTCCTAGGCCAAGTCGTGGCTTGCTTTGCGATTGGTCTGATGAATGTGCTGCTGCCCGGCGTCGTGAAACGCGACTTTCCCGAGCACGTGGCGCTGATGACGGGCCTCTATAGCGCGGCGATGTGCTCGGGTGCCGCGGCGGCGGCGGCCGCGACGGCTCCGGCCGCCAATCTCGCTCGGCATGTTCTCGCGCAATCCAACGGCAACGCCTGGGCCTGGGCGCTGGCGATGTGGGCGCTGCCCGTAGCGGTGGCACTGTTCATGTGGCGTGCTCAAATACCGCCCGTCGGCACGCATGCGCGAAGAAGCACACGCGCTGTCCGAGGCTTATGGCGCGATCCGCTCGCATGGCAGGTCACGCTGTTCATGGGTTCACAATCGTCGCTCGCGTACATCGTGTTCGGTTGGCTGCCCACCGTCTTGCGCATGCGCGGCATGAGCGCGGTCGATGCGGGGCTGATGCTGTCGCTCAGCGTGATCGCGCAGGCGGCAACGTCGCTGCTGCTTCCCTTCTTGATCGCGCGCCTGCACGACCAACGTTGGCTCAATCTACTCTCGCTGGTCTTGACTGGCGTGAGCCTCGTGGGTTGCTTCTTCGCGCCGCTTTCCACGACATGGGGCTGGGCGCTGCTGCTCGGCATTGCACAAGGGGCTTCTTTCACCCTTGCGCTAACCGTCATCGGCCTGCGCTCCAATGATTCGAACGTGGCCGCGCAGCTCTCGAGCATGGCGCAAAGCATTGGCTACCTGCTCGCATCGAGCGGCCCATTCATCGCCGGCTCGCTGCTTCACACGGCGGGCTCGTTCTATAGCCTGGCTGCCCTATGCGTCGGTATCTGCGCGATATCGGCATGGTTCGGTTATGCCGCAGGCCGGCGCAAACAAGTGCGAGCTCATATCGAGTCAGCGCTGCCTTGATCGGAATGGGCCTGGCCGAGGGCGGGCCCCAGGCCGTCCGCCATGCCGCTCTAGAGAGCGCAGCGTCAACTATCGGCCTTGCAATAGGCTTCGAGCCGATACCCATCCGGATCGATCACGAACGCCGCGTAGTAGCCGGGCGAGTAATCGGGGCGTATCCCCGGCGCGCCGTTGTCTTTTCCGCCCGCCGCAAGCGCCTTCGCATGGAACGCATCTACGCTGCCAGGCGACGGCGCGGTGAAGCAAAAGTGCAGGCCCGATTGCATGTCCGGCGCGACGGGATGCGCAGACGGGGAAATCCAAAACTGCACGGCGTCGGCGCCATATCCGAGCAAATCCGCGTCCTCGCGCAAGCAGCGATAACCTAGCGCCCCGAGCACGACGTCGTAGAACGCCTTCGCTTTTGTCAGGTCACGCACACCGATCGATACATGGTCCAACATCTCGTCTCTCCTAATCGAATGAGTCAAATGATTCGACTGATAAGTGAGCCACGATTGTGCGATCAGAACCCACGCCGGCACTTTGCAAAAATTGCCCTACATCGACGCGATAGACCTGGCTGGGTTCTACGCTTGCCGTTCCTCTCTTAAGCGCCGGTGCGCGGCGCCAACCGTCGGATGATCGCCTCGTGGCTTGCGTACTCCTGGGCGAGCCTATCCTCATCCGCGAGTTCGAAATCACTGAATTCGAACCCGGGCGCCACAGTGCATCCGACCAACGCAAAACCCGCCGCGTTCGCTTCACCATCGAGGGCGGTACATTCGGCGGCGAACCAGCAGCCCGCCGGCACGATCGCTTGGAAGGCCGCATCGTCGCGCGCCAGCGCATTGCCGAGCCGATGTGTCGTCAAGTGCCCCGTTGCATCGATGACGTGCACATCGAGCGGGTCGCCCGCATAGAAATGCCAGACTTCAT
>JBQCDS010000501.1:0-4229 GCA_051961035.1 Trinickia sp.
GGGACGACGAGCCCGACGAAGCCGATGGTGCCGGCCGTCGTCACGCTCGCGCATGCGGCGAGCGAGGCCACCAGGTAAATGCGTAGCCGCAGCCGCGTCGTGGGCACGCCGAGCGATGCCGCCAGTGCCTCGCCGCGCAGCAGCGCGTTCAATTGCGGCGCGACGGGCACGCACAAGCCAAGCGCGACAGCCAGCGCCACGAGGGCCGGCCAAGGATTGCCGGCGCCGTTCAAGTCGCCCGTCAGCCAAAACACGATGCCGCGCAACCGCTCGTCGGGGGCGAGCGCCATCAGCAGCGTGACGATGGCGCCCCAACCCGTCGCGACGACGATGCCCGTCAGCAGCAACCGAGGCGACGCTTCCTGCGCCTCGCCTCGCCAGAACTCGCGCCGCGCGAGCCCGAGCACGAGCGCAATCGAGAGCACCGCGCCGCCGAACGAAGCCAAATCGACAAGCCACCACGCCCATCCCGCGAAAAGCGCCGCGACGGCAAACGCGCACGCGCCGCCCGAGACGCCGAGCACGTACGGCTCCGCCAACGGATTGCGAAGCAGCACTTGCAGCAGCGCACCGGCGAGCGCGAGCAGCGCGCCGCACGAGAAGCCCGCGAGGGCGCGCGGCAAGCGCAGCGTCCGCACGATTTCGCCGGCCATGTCGCTCGATTGGCCGCCGGCGGCCGCCTGCCCGGGCATGTGCGCGAGCGCGAGCACGGCGCGCGCGGGCGAGAGCGTGACGCTGCCGAGCATCAGCGCGGCAACGAACACAGCGAGCGCCGTCAGCGCGAGCACGATCCAAACGACGGCGGCGCGCCGCGCGTTCATCGCCGGAGCGTGGGCGTGCGAAGGCGGCAAGGTCATCGTCGCGCGTTCAATGCTTGGCGTAGCACCTTACTGCTGCTGCCAGCCGATCGTGATGAAAGCGCTGCGTCGCGGCGTGTTGTAGGGATAGGCGAGCTCATAGTTCTTGTCGAAGAGATTGTCGATATGGGCGCTCACATACCAAGCCTTCGTGATGTCGTAGCGCGCGGACACATTCACGAGCCCATACCCGCCGAGCACGTTGCCGCTGTCGTTGCGCGCACCGCTCACGAACCACTCGCCGCCGACACGCCAAGCGCCAACCGACCGGCGAGCCGATAGCGACGCGAAGTGCCGTGCCCGGTGAGCGAGATCGGTGTTGTTGGTTTCGTCGACAGGGTTTTGCACCGTGAGCGCAGCGCGTACGTCGGTCTTGCCGATCCGGCCGCGCCACGAGCCCTCGATGCCTTGCACTTTCGCGCGGCCCACGTTTTCGGCTAGATAGAATAGCCCGCCTTGAGTCGGCACATAGTCGATCAGATCCGTGTAGCGCGTTTGAAACGCCGTGAGCCGAAGCACGCCCAGCGTATCCGATGCATATTGCAACGCCGCTTCGATCGAATGGCTGCGCTCCGGCTGAATCGACGGATTGCCGCTGCCGGGGAAATACAAATCGTCGAAACTCGGCGCGCGAAACGCGCTCGAATAGCTCGCCGTCGCCTTCCAATGTTCGGTGAAGTCGAACCCGTAGCCGAGATAGTAGGTGTTCGCGCCGCCGAAGTCCGAATATTGATCGCGCCGCGCGTTGGCTTGAATTTGGTTCGCGCCGAAGCGCGCGGTGTAGCCGGCGAACACGGAATCGACGTGCCGATCGGGCGCCGCGAACATGTCCGACTCCAAGCCCTGATCCAGCCGCTCATAGCCAAGCTGCAGCTTCTGCTGCGCGGCAAGCTTGAAATCGTTTTGCCACGTGAATTGCCGATTGTCGCTGTCGAAGCGATTGTTGTAGACACCGTTCGTTTTGTCCACCGCGCGATCGTCGCCCAGGCCGGCACTCACATGCGTCGTCCACCAATCGGTCAACTTGCCGTTCGCGTACACGGAAGCCACGCGCACCTTGCTGTACAGATTGTTGACGTCGGTCGGCAAACCGTACGCGTTGTCGAACGCAACGTTGCCGTTCGATTGAAAGTACCGGACGCCCGCGTCCCAGCCATGGTCGAACTTATGGCGCAGCGACGCCGATACGCTTTCGTTCAAGTAACCGTCCGGTCCCGGATTCGCGTTCGGGGCAAGCGCGGGGTCGATCGCGGAAAAACCGTCGTCCTTGGAGCGGCCGATGCTCACGCTGAAGGTCGTCTTCCCGTCTTTATCCAACGCGCCGTTCACGCCGGCTTGTTGTGTCTGCGTGTGATAACTGCCGTAGCCGACGGCGAAGTGAAATCGCGGCGGGTGGTTGCCTCCATCCTTCGTGAACACCTGCACGACGCCGCCCATCGCCCCGGAACCGTATAGCGCCGACACGTCGCCGTTGACGACCTCGACATGATCGATCTCCGACAGCGGGATCTGCCCAATTTGCACCTGGCTCAGGCTCACCGAATCGACTCGCACGCCGTCGATCAGCACGAGCGATTCGGTCGCGGAGCCGCCGCGCAGCGAGAGCGTGGCGTTCGAGCCCGGAGGGCCGTTGCGAATGATCTGCGCGCCGGGCGCCTCGGCAAGCAAACCGGGCAGATCCGTCGCCGTGGAGTCGGCGATATCCTGTCGCGAGAAGCGCGTCGTCTGCGGAATGGCTTCGGCGAGCGGCTGCGCGCCGCGTTGCGCCGTGACGACGATCGGCTGCAATGAGCCGCCATTGGAAGCGGCGTCTTGCGGAGCGGGCGCGCTTGCCGCGACGGCTGACGAAGCGGAGGAAGCGGAGGAAGCGGTAGAAGCAGTAGAAGCGGTAGAAGCGGTAGAAGCGGTAGAAGCGGCAATATTGGCATCGCCGCGAGCATCGTGCGAGACAGCCGAATCGCTGGGCGCGGTTTGCGCAAGCGCGACGAGCGGCAGACCGGCGAGCGCAATGAGCGCCGCACGGACGGTAGGTGTGGACATCGTGTGTTTTTTTCCTGTGAGACCGGCACGCACCCTGCTCCCCGCAGGCTGCTCTGTCATCGAGCGCTCAGTCGCGGCACGCGTCGCCAGGCAACGCGTGAGCGCGGCTTCGCACTCCCCCTCTGGCCGGTATCCGGGCTGGCGACGCACCGCATCCGCCTTCCCACGTGGCAGCACGCAGTGGCAATGGAGCAGTGGCGCGCGGCGGTTTTTTTGAAACGCCGCGCAAGTCGCTTACCGTTGGCGGGGGCAGCACAGGTTGGCTCGTCCGGGCGGACGTCGCTCCCTGTTTCCCGTTTAACCGCGCGCGAAGTTGCCTTGCGAGCGAGCACCAAAGTGCCGCAAGTGTAGGAGCCGCCCGTGGGGGCGTCAAGATTGCGAGCTTGCGCAACCGATCGGTAAAGAGTCGCTTCAAGCCCCCGCAAACATCATGTGAAAACGCACTGTATGCAAAAAACTCGACAACGGTTACGTCTCGATACGAGAGATCCATCTAAACCGCGGCTATTTAGCGCTAAAATGCGGGGTCTTTAGAGGACGCAGCAGATGCTCAACGAACTCGAATCCCTCTCACAAAATATTGGCCGGCTGATTGCGATCAACGAGCGCCAGCAGCAGGCACGGCACGCGCTCGAGGAACAGCTCGCGCAGTTGCGTCAAGAAAACGAAGCGGCCCATGCCGAACTCGCGCTGTTGCGCGAGGCGCGCAATGCCTTGCAGGCGGAGCGCGATGCGCTCGTCGCGAAAATCGACGATGCGCAAGTGCGCCTGAACGCGATTCTCGAAAAGCTGCCGCGCGCCAAGGGCCCGTACGATTCCGACAGCCAGCTCGATTTGCTCGCCGCGCAGCAAGGGCAAAGCGAGGCCAGCGCCGTGAGCGACGCTAGCGCGCAGCACGGAGAAGAAGTATGACGACGAAACAGATCGAAGCAACGATACTCGGGCAAACCTATCGTCTCGCGTGCTCGCCCGAAACGGAAGCGGCGCTGCTCGAAGCCGTGGCGCGCGTCGATGCCGAAATGACGAAAATTCGCGGCGCGAGCAACGTGCGCGGCACCGATCGTATCGCCGTCATGGCCGCGCTCTCGCTCGCCTCGGAACTCTTGAAGTTGCAACAAAGCGTGCGTCATGGCGAAGCGTTTCCCGCGGAGGAAATCCGGCGTACAATGCATCAAATGAACGAGAAGCTTGGTGCGGTGCTCGATCAACACGAAGCACTGTAACGGGCCGCGGTTTTAAGTTTCGAACAAGTTTTACGGCTTCCCTGCCTGGTTCGCCAAGGTCATAGATTCCTTGAACCAATGCCATGTGCACGGTTGCGGAAATTTGCAG
>JBQCDS010000502.1:0-7696 GCA_051961035.1 Trinickia sp.
ACGCCGCCGTCGGCCGTACGAAAGTGCACGCGCATCTGACCCTCGCGCGTGGGCAACGCAATGCCGATGTCGCCATTGAATAGGCCCAGCGCGTAATCGTTGCGCGCCACCATCACCGCGCGCCCGGCAAACCAATTCGTGCCGACGGCGAGCGGCGCGCGCGCGGCCCGGCGCACGTGCTCGGCCATCTGCGCGTTCAGGGCTTGGACGCCGCGCGAGCCTAGCCGCGTCGCGCATAAGATGCGGAAGGCGTTCAATGCATCGAACAGCGGCAGGCAGTCGGGTTGCGGCTGCGCGAGGGCGGTCGTGAGCGCGTTCACGTAGGGTGCGAAGCCCTGCGCCAAACGCTCGAGCGTGCGGGGCGCGAGCGTTGTGCCGGCGTCTTCGTCCAGCACGGCAGGTGCGTCGTGCCCCGCAGGCGCTTGCTCGTCGCGCGGGCCGAAGAGATCGGGCTCGGCGCTCGCCCCGAGCGCATCGAGCGCAGCCGGGACATCGCCGCGGCGAATCGCCAACGACAAACGACCAATCGCGGAATCGAGGCCGAAGCGATAGTTTCGCTCCAGCCAGATCACGCAATCGACCAGCGGCGCTTGCACGATCGCGCGATCGCTCGTTGCGTGCGCGTGCCTCGCTCGGCTCTCGTCGAAACCCACGCTGTCGTTGGGCGGCGCTGAGCTGCGTGCGTCGGGGGCCGCGCGATGGGGCTCGTCTTGCATCGCCGACACGCCATCGCCGGCGTACGCGACGTCGGGCTCGTCGAGGCCCGTCCACGCCCAGCCGTCGTCGATCGACGCTACCGATTCCAGCGGTTCCAGCGCATCGAATGACGCGAATAGGTCATCGTCGGCAGCCTGCGGTTCGAGGGCGAACGCATCGATGCTCGAATCGAAGTCGTGCTCCGGCCGAGGCAGCGCCGCTTGAACACGGGCCGCATCGACCCCGGTGGCCTGCGCGATACGGGCAATACCGGCCTCGCTGAAGGCGGGGCGCGCGCTGAGTTCGGCGAAGACAGCGCCGGCCTCGACGGCCGCGAGCTGATCCTTGTCGCCGAGCAGCACAAGCCGCGTATCGGGCGCGAGCGCGTCGAACAACTGCGCGGCCAACGCCACGTCGATCATCGACGCTTCATCGACGACGAGCACATCGTACGGCAGCGGATTGTCAGGGCCGTGGCGCGCACGCATCCCTTGCCGCAAGCCGAGCAGGCGATGCAGGGTCTGCGACGTGCGCGGCAGCCGTGCCGCGATCTCGTCGGGCAGGCTCGCCGCGCGCGCGAGCAGCGCCTCCTGCATGCGCTGCGCCGCCTTGCCGGTCGGTGCCGCTAGTGCGATCGTCAGCGCGGGATTTTCATCGAGCAGACAAGCGAGCATGCCGACGACGGTCGTCGTCTTGCCCGTGCCCGGGCCGCCGCTGACGACGGTCAAGCGGCTCGACAGCGATAACGCCGCGGCCGCGCGCTGCCAATCGACTTCGTTGTGGCCGGGCGGGCCAAAGAAGCGCTCCAGCCGTGCCGCGAGCGCGGCGCTATCGGCGCCGAGCGTGCTCGTCGCGCCGCGCCCCTTGGCATGCGCGAGCACGGCGTTCGCGAGCCGCCGTTCGTCGTCGTAGTAGCGCGCCAGGTACAGACGGCCGTCATCGTCGAGAACCAGCGGCCTCAACGCGGCGGCATCCTCCGAACCGTTCGACACGACCCCGCTCGCCCGTAACGGCGCGGCGGCCGAATCGAGCGTTTCGCCATAGCGCTCGGTCAAGCGGGCCAGCGAGACGCAGACATGGCCCGCGCTTGTGGCGCGGCTCGCCGCGAATGCCGCGCGACGCGCCCATGCCGCCGCCAGCGGGCTGGCGCCCAAACGCTGAGCCAACGCGCCGATGCGGCGCGCGAATCCTTCGGCCAGTACCGCGCCGGGCTCGCCGTTTTCTCGCGCGCTCGCCGAACGGGACGGCGCAAGAGCGGCGTTCATGGGGGGATCTTGCGGATGCACGGGGCTCATGATGACCGGCCCTCGCTCATCAGCGCATCGAGCGCTTCGATCAACTCGCGCGCAGGCCGGCGCGCGTGCACGCCCCTCGGCATCGTCCCCTCCCTCCACGATGGCCGCACGCCGCGCACGAACAAGTAGCTGTAGCCGCCGATGTGCGCGTCATAGTCGTAGCCGGGGCGCCGCGCCTTCAGGTAGCGATGCAACGCGACCAAGTAGAGCAGCGCCTGCAGATGGTACGCATGGTGCGTCATCGCGGCGTCCAGCGCGCGCGCGCCGTAATCGGCCGGATCGGTGCCAAGATGATTCGACTTCCAATCGATGACCCAGAACCGGCCTTCGTGCTCGACCACCATATCGATGAACCCTTTGATATACCCGGCGAGCGTCCCCGCCTCCAATGCCACGTCGGCATAGCCGTGACGCGCGAGCAAGCCTCGCAGCGCCGGCAACTCGAGTGCGGGGCAGGCGAACACGAACGGCCACTCGGTCAACCTGCGCGCGGGATCGAGCGCCGCCAGCGTCATGCCGGGCGCGACCTCGGCGGCCGTGACGTCGGCCATGAGGCGCGCCATCATCGCAGGCAGGCGCGCGGCGGTGTCGGCATCGGCGGCGACGGGCCGCTCGAGCAGCGCGCGCTCGATGGCGGCCGGCCACGTCGCCGGTTCCGAGAAGTCGGCCAATTCGAACATGCGGTGCAGGCATTCACCCGCTTGCGCGCCGCGCGGGAACGCCAGGATGTCGTCGGCCGCGAGCAGCTCGGCGAGCGTGCGGGGACTGTGCGCGAGCACCGGCGCCCAGAGCGCGCCGCCTGCCGCTTGCGCCTCTTGTTGCGCGGCGGCCAGCGCATCGTGATCGGGCCTGGGCTCGTCGTCGATGGTCTCGCTCGCGTGCCGCGCGGCGGCGGCCGCGAGCGAGCTGAAGCTCGCAATGCGCCAAGTCTCGGCCAGTGTGCGCCGCAGGGTGCGTGCCATGAGCCGCGCGCCGGATGCCGCCTCGCGGGCGAGCGCGACACGCCCGGCCGGTATCGGCAGCGGCGCCAGCGTAATCGCATCGTCGGCAAGCGCGGCCCATGCCGCCTCGATGGCATCGTCGCCGGGCGGATCGTCGAACCACGCATCGAACGCTCGACCGTCGCCGGCAACGAGCCAATTCAACACGCTGCGACGCGACTCCTTGGTGGAACGCGACGACAGGTAGGCGCCGGCAACGAGGTAGCAGCGATGCACGGCCCGCGTCAGCGCGACATAAACGAGGCGTGCGCGCTCGGCCGCCTCCTCGCGCGCCGCGTGGGCCTCGGCGCGCTTGGCATCGTCGCCCTCGCAGCCGTAATGCAGCACGGCGCGCGTACCCGAGCCCGCGTCGTCGTGATACTCGCTCGCATCGGGCAAACCGGCGCTCGCGCCGGCCATCCGCGCGCCATCGCCCAAGAACGGACAGAAGACCACGGCATACTCGAGCCCCTTCGATTTGTGGACCGTCACGATCTGCACGAGAGCGCGATCCGATTCGAGCCGTAGCTGTGCCTCCTCGCCGCCGCCGCGCGCGCGCTCGGCCGCGAGCCAGCGCAAGGTCGGCGCGATGCCGGGGTGCGCGGTCGCGCGCGCACCGGCCAGCTCGGCCAAATGATTGACGTCCGTGAGCCGGCGTTCGCCGTCGCGCCCCGCGATCAGCCGCTCGCCGATGGCAAGCTCGCGCATCATCGTTCGCCACATCGACGCGAAGCCCCGTTCGAGCCAGAGCGACCGATAGCGCGAGAATCGCTCGACCCACGCCGTAGCTTCGTCGGCATGGGACAGTACCGGGGCGTCCGCGAGTTGAGCGAGCCGGGCCAGCGCGTGCGCGTCGAGGCCGAACCAATCGGCGGCGAGCGCGGCTCGCAAGCGCCGCAAGTCGCCCGGCGCATCCACGGCCGCCAGCACTCTCTCGAGCTGCTCGGCATCGAGCGTCGCGAATACCGATGACTGCGCGAGCTCGACGCTACCCACGCCCCATGCGGCCAGCACACGCTTCATCAAGCTGCCCTGCTTATGCGTGCGCACGAGCACGGCGATGTCGGCCGGCAGCAACGGCGCCTCGCCCAGCGCGACGTCGCCTTCGCGCGCGCCGCGCAGCAGGCGAACGATCTCTTGCGCGCAAGCGTGCGCAGCCTGCTTTTGCGCATCGCGCTTGATGAGCGTCGCCTCGCCCGAGGGCAGCATCCAGACGCGCAGCGCACCGTGCGCGCCGTGCTCGCGCGCGGGATCGGCTTCATCGATCAGCGGCGCGCGAGCGCGCTGCGCCGCGCGCACCGGCGTGTAATCGAGCCCCGCTAGAACGAACGCGCGCGCATTTGCGCCGAAGATGCGGTTGCACGCGGCGACGAGCGGCGCCGTCGAACGTTGATTGACGGCCAACGTATAGCGCGCCGTGGCCACGTGCCGCGCGGCCAAGTACGTATGCAGATCGGCGGCGCGAAAGCTGTAGATCGCCTGCTTCGGATCGCCGACGAGGAAAAGCGGCCCCGATTGCCCGTCGCTGCCCGGCCCCGAGAAAATCCGCTCGAAAATCGCGAATTGCAACGGGTCGGTATCTTGGAACTCGTCGATGAGCGCGGCGGGGTATCGCGCGCGCAGCGTCTGCGCCAACCACGGATGCGCGGCGAGCGCGCCGTGCAGATTGGCGAGCAAATCGTCGAAGGACGCGAGCCGGCGCGTTCGCTTCATCGCCGCCAGCGCCGCAGGCGCCTCATCGAGCCATTGCGCGAGCAAGGCGAGCCAGCGCGTCCGATGCGCCGCATCCGCCGATTGCACGGCCGAGGCGAGCGTATCGGCCAGGACGAAAAACGGATGTTCGGGCGGCGCGAACTTGACCTTGGTCGCCGCCGCGAGGGACGCCGCAGTCAGTTTCAATGCCTCGCGCGGCGGGGGCGCATGGCAGTCGCCCTCGGCGAAGTAGCGACCCCAAGCCTGAAGCGCCGCCAGCACGGCGTCGCGCTTGTGCGTCGTCTGCTTGAGCGCGGCTTGCGCGTTCTCGAGCAGGCGCTCGATCGTTTCCCGCTCGGCGTGCCAGAGCGCGCAAGCGGCATCGAAATCCGCCCGCGCATCGTCATCGCCCGGCGGGTCGAGCGCGGGCGGCGTCGTACCCGATGTGCCCCAACGCAACTGCGCGAGCGGCTTTTTCAACCGTCGAGCAAGCTGTGCATCGAGCTCCAACGGGGTCGCGCCGTGTGCGACGAGCCAGGTGGCGAACGCCGGATAGGCAGCCGCGACCGGCTCGATGCGCTCGCGCCAGAATTCGGCGGCCAACTCGTAGCGCAGGGATGCGTCGTCGGCCTCCATCTCGAACGCGAATGGCATTGCGCTGGCGAACGGCGCCTCTTGCAAGGCGCGCTGGCAGAACGCATGGATCGTGTGGATGGCCGCCTGATCGAACGTCGACAGCGCGCGCCGGATGCGCTTGCCGGCCAATTCGCGCTCGAGCCCGTCGGGACCGAGCGTCGTCTCGAGCAATTGCGCGACGAACGGATCGCTAGGCGGGACGCCGTCTTCATCGGCGTTCTCAATGGCGAGCGCCAGCTCGGCAAGACGGCCTCGTATGCGCTCGTGCAGCTCGGCCGTGGCGGCTTTCGTGAAGGTCACGACGAGAATCTGATCGGCGTTCAGATCACGTTCGAGCAGCAGCCGCACGTAGAGCGCGCAGATGTTCCACGTCTTGCCGGTGCCGGCCGATGCCTCGATTTGATTGACGCCGGCGAGCGCACACGTGAAAACGTCGAGCGGCTCCGGCAACGCTGGTTCGGCGATGAGGCCATCGTGCTCGCTCATGCGTCGGCTCCCGTGAGATGCGCCGTCAACGGCTCGAACACGATGCGCGCGAGCGCGGCGAACGGCTCGTCGAGCGTCAGCTCGACGCCGCGCCAAGCGATCGCCAGTGCGGCGTCGTCCGATTCCCCGCGCACGCGGTCGCTGATCCAGACGCCAAGGGCCGGTCCGTCGCCGCCGTTCGCCTTGGCCCACGCGCTTTTCGGAAAAAAGCGCAGCGGCAAGCGGCGCCCGGCCACGAACAGCGCAACGAGCGGCGCGAGATGTTCCAACGGCGCTTCGACGCGCGAGAACGCAAATCGATCCGCGGCGCCGTACCAAACCGTGCGGCAAGGCCCATCGGGCTGCGCCGCGCAGTACGCGAGATGGGCAAGCCAAGCGCTCAGATATTCGCGCGCATTCGGGCTCGCATAGCGATAGAGAATCTGGCCGGCATCCGTCACCCGGTTCAGCGTGCCATGCAACTGCACGGGCGCCGCATCGCGCAGCGCGTCGCGCAGCATCGCATCGTGCTCGCCGAAGAGTGTCACCTCGCCGGCATCCGGCCAGCGCGGGGGCACGTGTAGCGCGAACGGCAGGCGTGCCGAGCCGGCCGCCAACGCGCCGCGCACTTCGCCGGCCAGCCTCGCCAGCGCTCCCAGCTCGCGCCGCTTGAGCACTTCGCCCGTCGCCCCCGCCGGCAACTCGGGGCTCGTTAGCGCAACGCGCCACGCGCGAGCGCGCGCCTCTTCGTCGTCGCGATCGATGAGCCGCGGCAGCAATCGCTCGGCAAGCGCATCGCGGCCGGCGTAATCGAGCTCGAACGGTTCGACTTCGAGCAGCTCGCCTTGCGATTTTTCCAGCACGACGCCAAGCCGCTCGCGCAGCAACGCACGCGCAGGGTGCTGCCAAAAGCGTTGAAAATCGACGAATGCAACGGGCCCGACCGGCTCCGGCGGCAAGGGTGCGCCGAAGAACGGCAGTGCTGGGGCCTGCGTATCGGCGGCCAGTTCTGTAGCAAGACGGGCGCGCTGCCCGTCGTACGAGAACAGCGAGCGCGTACCGTCGAAGTAGGCGGCGGCAAACGCCTGCAGAGGATGCTCCACGATAAACGACGCGCGCGCCGCCGCAAGCCGCGCCGGCGCCGCATCGGCGCCCGCTTTCGCCCGCGCCAGATGATCGAGCAATTCGTCGACGAGCGAAGCCGGCGGCAGCGGCGCGTTGTCGCGAATGCTGCGGCCCGTGTAACTGACGAAGAGGCGCTCGCGCGCGGCAAGCAGCAGATCGAGGAACAAATTGCGCTCGTCCGCGCGGCGTTGGCGGTCGCCCAATTGCGGGAACGCGGCCATCAAGTCGAATTCGTCTGCGCGCGCGAGGCTTGGCAAGACGCCGTCGTCCATGCCGATCAAGCAGATCACGCGATAGGGCAAGCCACGCAGGCTCGTGAGCGAAGAGAAGGTCACGCCGCCCCATGGCACGCCGCCGTGCGCCGCGTCGTCAAGCGCGACGGTCAACGCCGCGCGCATCACGGCTGCGGGGGCACGCGCGTCGCGTGCGCCATCGCGCATCGCCTCGAGCGCCTTCTCGACGGCGTCGCGCACATTCGCCAGCGCATCGGCGAATGGCGGCGCAGCGTCGAACAAGCGCGTGAGCGCGTCGGCCAACAGGGCGCCCCAATCGTCGCACGTCAGCGACTCTCGCGCGCGTCGCACGAAGCCGTACAAATCGTCGACGAAGCGCGCGAGCCGTCCAAGCAGATCCGCTTCGGCGCCGCGCGCGCCCGCCACGGGCAGCCAGGCATCGACCGGATCGCAGTCGTCAGGCATCGCGTAACCGATAAAAAGCCGCGTGAGTGCGTCGGCGAACGTATGGCGCGCCCCTGTCACCGCGTGCGCGGCGCGCTCCTCGCTCGCGGCCGGCGCCTCGCTCGCGAGC
>JBQCDS010000503.1:0-4184 GCA_051961035.1 Trinickia sp.
CCAAGCCACGACAAGATCCAGATGCCGCCGAACCACGGGAGCAGCCAGGCTATGTGCCGCCAGCCGAAGTCGCGGGGGCTTTTACGCAAAACGAGGTGGTAGTAAAGCGCATAAATCACGAAGCCGATGGCCACGAGCGAGAACAAAAACGTATTGGTTTCGAATCCGGTCCAGTAGATGATTAGGTTGCTGCAAATGAAGGCGAGCGGCGCCAATATAGGTGCGCCCCACATGCGGAACGGGCGTTTCGTATCAGGCAAATTGCGGCGCATCACGAGCAGCGCGACCGGCCCGAGACCATAGGTGAGCACAGTGATCGACGTGATGTAGTTCACCATCTTTTGCCAAGCAGGGAACGGCAAAAGAAAGATGACGCCAACGATCCACATGATGAGCACGGCGACCCACGGCACTTTGTTGCGGTTGAGTTTGGCGAGCGCACGTGGGCCCGCTTGCATCTCGCCCGTTGCAAATAAGATGCGCGAGCCACCCGTTACGTACATGAGGCCGGTGCCGCCCGGCGAAACGTAGGCGTCGATATACAGCAACGTCGCCATCCAGCCGAGCCCCAGTGTGGCGGCGAGGCCAGCGAATGGCCCCATCTCGCCCTTGAAGCTCAGTTGTGCCCACCCATGCGCAAGGTCGGCCGGCGACAGTGCCCAGATGAACGCCACTTGCAGCAGGATGTAGACGACGGCGGCCAGTATGACCGAACCGATCACCGCCAGCGGAATGTCGCGATGGGGATTGGCTGTCTCGCCGCCTAGATCGATAGCAGTTCGAAAGCCTAGATAACTGAAGACGATGCCCGCGGCGGGAAGCGCGGTAAACATTCCTGACAGCTTGTAAGTGCCGGGGGCCGCGTGAATGACATCCCAGTGGGTGCTTGCGACCAGCAGGCCGACGATCGTCAATAGGGGAACGAGGATTTTCCACCAGGTGACCGTCGAATTGACGTTGAGCAACCACCTGATGACCATCAAATTGAGCAGTGCGAGGATAGCGAGTAACGCAGTGCACGCGATGAAACCCGTCACGCTAAGCAGCCCCGCGCTGCCTGGGATGATAAATACCGGTAGGTAGTTATTGGCATAAGTGACGATGGCTTCAGCCTCGACGGAAGGCACGGGTACATACGCAAGAAACAGCAGCCAACACCAAATGCGGCCCAGCCCGTCGCCATGACTCGCGTGGCTCATATGGACGAGCGCTCCACTGCGCGGAAACAGGGCCGCCAGCTCAGCAAAACAGAGCGCGATCAACATAATGATGATCGCGCCGATGACCCAACTGGCGATGCTCAGCGGTCCCGCGATTTTTGACGCGTGGTAGGCACCGAACAACCAGCCGGAGCCGATCATGCTGGTGGTGCTCGCGAAGAGAAGCCCGACAATGCC
The DNA here is from genome assembly GCA_051961035.1 of Trinickia sp. Taxonomy (GTDB): domain Bacteria; phylum Pseudomonadota; class Gammaproteobacteria; order Burkholderiales; family Burkholderiaceae; genus Trinickia. The sequence continues at coordinate 1,398 of JBQCDS010000503.1, forward strand.
GGCTTCGCGGCGTAGCTTGCCCGACAGGGTCAGGCTCGATGTATCGCTCATATCTTCCTCCTGGGCCAACCTGCTCGCCGCGTGAAACGGTGCGCTTTCAATGTAGGTAGCGGTTGTTAAGCGAAACTTAAGCCAGCTGCGGTTCGTCCCCTACGCGATTTCGCCGACGAAGGGATCTTGGCGATACGCAGCGGCTATTCAAGATAACTTAGTTGTCTGTGCAACGATAACAGTTGCGTGAGCAACTAATTTCGGGCTGGATTCACGCGCGCGGCACAAAGATATTTGTCCCGACCCTGGCTATCACCCTCAAGTTAACCCGCGGAACCGTCGTTAATGCCCACGAAAGGTTCGTTCGTGCAATCGATAGTGCTTGTTGAAAGGGTGTTGCTTGATGTCATCGGATCGTGCTGTCTCGGCCAGTGTGGTGCTGGAGCGTATTTCTTGCTCAGCCATTAGCGCGTTCGCCGTTCTCGCTCTTTGGTCCATCGCGGGATGGCATTGGAACGTCGGCGCCGCGATCGGATCTGTCGCGCTGTCGGTCGCGGGCCCGCTGCTCGACCGTCGTCGCGCCGAACTTCGGGTGTCCGGCGAGACCCAACTCCACGCGTTCTTGCAAGGCGTGTCCAAGGTGGGCGAAGACCTTTTGCCCGTCTGGAGCTCGCACCTGGAAAGCTCGCGCTCGCAAATGGAAGTTGCCGTCTCGGCCTTGGCGACGCGCTTCGCCGCGATCGTTCAACGTCTGGATGAAACGCTGAAGGCCTCGTCCCAAGGCGGCGATGGCGCCATCGCGCGTCTGTTCGCGCTAAGCAGCGAACAGCTCGCCGGCGTGCTTGAAGCGTTGCGCGACGCCATGGCAAGCAATCAAGCGATGCACGACGAAGTCAAGGCCCTCAACGGTTTCATCGCCGAGCTGCAAAGCATGGCAACGGAAGTGGCCAGCATTGCCTCGCAAACGAACTTACTCGCCGTCAATGCCGCCATCGAAGCAGCCCATGCGGGCGAGCAGGGCAGGGGGTTCGCTGTGCTCGCCAACGAGGTGCGCAAGCTTTCCACGATGTCCGGTGAGACCGGCAGGCGCATGACGGCTAAGGTCGACACGATCGCGGCAGCGATCGCCACCGCCTCCGATGCCGCGCAAGCCTCCGCGCGTCGCGGATCGGATTCATGCACGACGGCCGAATCGGTCATCACCGGCGTGCTCGAACAACTGCGGACCGTTACCGATCGACTCGAAGCCGCTGCCAACACGCACAAGCAGCAGAGCGCCGGCATTCAGGCGGAAATCTGCGACATGCTCGTTCAATTGCAGTTCCAAGATCGCGTCAGCCAACGCATGACACATGTGCGCGACAGCATCGAGCAATTGCCGCCGCTGCTCATCGAAAGTCGCCGCCAATACGAAGCGACCGGTGCATTGCAAGCCTTCGACGCCGACAGCTTGCTGGCTGCACTGCAGCGCAGCTATGCGATGGAGGACGAGCGCGTCACGCACAGGGGCAACGCCGTCGCTCAAGCAACGCCGGCCGTCGCCACGGATGACGTCACGTTCTTTTGATCAATCGATTTTAAACGCTACGGGGAAACCATTTTGGCCAAAACCATCATGATCGTCGACGACTCCGCATCATTGCGGCAAGTCGTTGGCATCGCGCTGCGCGGCGCGGGCTATGACGTGCTCGAGGGCAGCGACGGCCTCGACGCCTTGAAGAAGCTGACGGGGCAGAAGGTTCACCTCATCGTCAGCGACGTCAATATGCCGAACATGGACGGCATCTCGTTCGTGAAGAAAGTCAAGGAGATGCCTGCCTACAAATTCACGCCCATCGTCATGCTGACGACAGAGTCGGCCCAAGAAAGCAAGCAAGCAGGCCAAGCGGCGGGCGCCAAGGCGTGGATGGTGAAGCCGTTCAATCCGCCTCAATTGCTTTCCGTCGTGCAAAAGCTTGTATTGCCTTGAGCATCGCAACTTGTCCAAGCATCACACCGTTCCCGCACAATTGCACACCGTGACTGAGCCCATGTCGAAATTTTCCGTTGAAGGCGAACTGACCATTTATCACGTCGCCGAGCGCCGTGCCGAACTTCAACGCGCTTTAATCGGTGCGACCGATTCCTTCCTCCTCGACCTGGCATCGGTGACCGAACTCGATAGCGCCGGTGTGCAGCTGTTGTTGGCCGTCCGCCGCCGCGCGATCGCCGCCGGCATTCAGTGGCGCATCGTGGCATTGAGCGACGCCGCTCGCGAGGTCTTCAAGACGTTGGGTGTCGATGCCGATCTGGCTGATTGGCCGACGATGCAAACGTCGCCGCAGCGATGCTGACGCCTTCGAAGGAGAGACGGATGGATATGCAACAAGCCCTGCAAATTTTCTTCGAGGAAGCGAAAGAACTGCTGTCGGAGATGGAGGCAGCATTGTTGCGCCTGGCGGAGCACACCGGCGACGGGGAATGCATCAACGCGGTCTTTCGCGCCGCCCATACGATCAAGGGCTCAGCGGGACTGTTCGGCCTCGACGATATCGTTGCGTTCACTCACCGCGTCGAAGGAGTGCTCGATCGTGTACGCGCGAGCGAGACGCTGCTCGACGATGCGCTCGTCAGTACACTGCTCAAGTGCGGCGACCACATCGCGCGGCTAGTGAACGGCGTAGAGACGGGCGCGCCGCGGCTCGACGATGAGACCCAGCATGCGGGGGCTGAACTTAGCGCGGCGCTGGGTCGCTATTTGGATGAACCGAGTGCGGCAACGGGCCCGGATGAAACCGCGTTGTCCGAGCCTAAACC
>JBQCDS010000504.1:0-5351 GCA_051961035.1 Trinickia sp.
GACGCCGTCGTGGCGATCGGCGATTTCATCTCGAAGGCGATCAGTCGCACGAATGTCTCGCGCGCGGGGCGTGCGTTGCTCGCCAAGGCGGCCAATGCCGCATGCGCATCCTGAACCGGCGGAGCGAAGCGAACATGGAGCAACCGGGCATCATTCAGACCAACTTGCCGGACGGCGGCGATGCATCGGAGCCGCTGACCGCGCTGCCGGAATCGGCGCAGCGCGTTGCGCTGCTGCTGCGCGAATGCGGTCACGAAAAACCCGTCGTGATGCTGCCGCAAACAGGCAAGACGTCGGCGGAGGCGGCGGCCGGGCTGGGCTGCTCGGTCGCACAAATCGCCAAGTCGATTTTGTTTCGCCGCCGCGAGGACGATGCGCCCGTGCTGGTGGTGGCGAGTGGAGCGAATCGCGTCGACGAAGAAAAAGTCGCGCGGCAAGTGGGCGACATTGCTCGCGCCGATGCGAAGTTCGTCCGTGAAAAAACGGGCTATGCGATCGGAGGGGTCTGTCCAATCGGGCACCTCACGCCACCCGTGACGCTGATCGATTCGGACTTACTGCAACTCGACAGCCTGTGGGCGGCCGCCGGCCATCCGCATGCCGTGTTCAATTTGTCGCCGCAGGAGCTGCTCGCGCTGACAGGTGCACCGGTGGCCGATGTTGCATTGCGCGCGTAGTGCATGGGCTGTGCGTGGTCGCCGCAGGGTAATGCGATAGCACCGCGCGCGATCGTCGCACAAAAAAGAAAGCCGTTCATCATCGAGGACGAACGGCGCAATTCGACGTGATCAGCATCAGTCGTCATCATACCGACGCGGCCCTATGCGCCGCATCGGTGATTTCCCGACAAGCCGAGAGAAGCCGCCTGCGTGCGGGCGAGGCCACCGTGTCTCACTTCGACGTGACACGTGTGACAGCGCCCTTTGCTGCGCCGCGCGGCACGATGCGCCATCCGAAATTCACCCCGGCCGCGGCGAGCAGAATCAACGCGGCGCCGACCAACTGCACCCATGCGAGTGTCTGTCCGAACGCAAACCGGTCGCAGACGATCGCGACGATCGGATAGATGAACGACAGCGCGGCCGTCATCTGCGTCGGCAGCTTTTGTATCGCGCCATACAGCAGGATATACACGAGCCCCGTGTGCACGATGCCGATCGTGCCAAGATCGACCCACGGCATGAATGTGGTGGGCAGCGCGTGATAATTCACGAAGGGCGCAAGCAGAACGACGCCTAGCGTGACTTGAATCAACGCGATCAATTGCGGCGGCGTTCCCTTGAGCCGCTTCGTGATGATGGACGACACGGCGTAGAAGAACGCGGCCCCGAGCGCGTAGCCGATCCCTTTCAGATATTGCCCCGGCACCGCGAGAACGGCCGGCTGAACTTTCACGACGAGCAACAACCCGACGAATGCGACGCCGAGCCAAGCGGCGGTCGAAGCCGTAATGCGCTCGCGAAAGACCACGGCGCCGAGCGCGACGAGCATGAACGGCTGCGTGTTGTAAGCCACCGTCGCCATTGAAATCGAGGCACGCGAGTAGGCGGCGAAGAGCAGCACCCAGTTTGCGACGATCGCCGCGCCGCCCGCAGCCGCGAGCCCGAGCGTGCGCCACGTGAGCATGTCCTTGCGGACCATGCCAAGCGCGAAGCAGATGGCCGCGAGCGTCGGCGCGCCGAGCGCGCATCGCACGAAGACGACGTTTTGCGGCGACTGTCCCGACGCGACGACGAGCCACCCGATGGTGCCCGAGATCAGCATCGCGGCGATCATCTCCACGGCGCCGCGTCGGATTTCCTTGCCTTCGTGATTTGCGTAAGTCATCGCTGCACCTTTCTCTTGTCGTGGGGCGTTGTGTCTTGTCCTGACGTTCGCTGTCGAAGATCGATGCAAAACAGTCTAGCGATTTGAATCCGGCATAGACAGAGATAAACTTAGGCGAATTCGCGCTTTTTTCTTCGGAACGAAGGCCGATATGTCAAAACGCCTTATCAACGGTTCGTCCGGCACGGAACTCGACGCCACCGACCGCACCTTGCTGTGCCTGCTGGCCGAGGATGCGCGCATGCCCATCGCCGATTTGGCCCGCGAAATCGGGCTCTCGGCGCCGAGCACGGCCGAGCGGCTTCGTCGCCTCGAAGCGCAAGGGGTCATCGAGCGCTTCACGGTGCAAGTCGATCCGCGCGCGCTTGGCTATACGTTGCAAGCGATCGTGCGCGTGAAGCCTTTGCCGGGACAACTGCATCTGGTGGAAGAAGAAATCCGCCGCATCCCCGAATTCGTCGAATGCGACAAGGTGACGGGCGACGATTGTTTCATCTGCCGGCTCTTCTTGCGCACGATCGATGAGCTCGACGAAATCTTGATGAAGGTGGGCGAGCGGGCCGAGACGAGTACGGCCATCGTCAAGGCAACGCCTGTCGCTCGACGGTTGCCGCCGCTCGGGCCAGCCGAGCCCCGCGCTGCGCGCAGCGCAGCCGAGGCTCGTAAGACGACTGAACTGGAGAAGAGGCCGCGCGCGCTCAAGCGCGGTGTTCGCTGAGACGCTCTTCGGGCTTGACGCGGCGCTCGCCCGATTCGTCGGCTTCGAAGAAGTCGTGCATCTCGGCGATCAGCGCGTCGGGCGCTTCTTCTGGAATGTAGTGCCCGCACGGCAGCGCGCGGCCGCTGACATCGCGCGCGACCCGCTGCCATTCGCGCAGCGGATCGAAGCAGCGCGCAACGACGCCCTCGGCTCCCCACAGCACGCGCAGCGGACATCCGATCTTGCGTCCGCGCTCCAGATCGGCACGATCGTGTTCGAGGTCGATGGTCGCCGATGCCCGATAGTCCTCGCACATCGCATGAACGGCGCCGGGCGCGCGCAGCGCGTCGCAGTAGGCGCGCAGTGCGTCGGGATCAAACGGCGCGAGCCCCGCGTGGCGGCCACCCATCACGGATTTGACGTACGTTTCCGGATCCGCGCCGATCAGCGTTTCGGGCAGCGGCTGCGGCTGAATGAGGAAGAACCAGTGGAAGTAGGCCGTTGCGAATGTGCGGTCGGTGGCCTCGTACATCGCAAGCGTGGGTGCGATGTCGAGCAGCATCATGCGCTCGACCGTGTCGGGATGGTCGAGCGCCATTCGATGCGCGACCCGCGCGCCCCGATCGTGCGCGCACACCAAGAAACGGTCGAAACCGAAATGCCGCATGACCGCCACTTGATCGGCTGCCATCGCCCGCTTCGAATAGGGTGCGTGCGTGTCGTCGCTCGTGGGCTTGCCCGATTGACCGTAACCGCGCAGGTCGGTCGCGACCACGGTGAAACGCTCGGCAAGACGGGCCAAGCAGCGATCCCAAATCCGATGGGTTTGCGGATGCCCGTGCATCAGCAACAACGGGGGACCATCGCCGCCGGTCAACCCGACAATATCGACGCCCCCGGCATCGACGCGAAACGGAGTAAAGTCGGCGAAACTCATAGTGTTCGCTCCTGCCTCTTATCGTTGTTCGAACCCTCGTATTCTAGTGCGGGACTCAAAGCGCAGCCGTGCCGTGCGCTCGTGGATTCGCGCGCACGGCGAGGCGCAAACGGCAGCGAAGCCGGATGGCTTCGGCACGATTTGCCATGCTGCCGAACGCTAGAACGCGGCTCGATAAGGCTGACCGGCAACGGCGGCTACACTGCCGCGCATCACGGCGCCGCGCTTGCGCGGGGGCGCCAAAACATAGAAGCAGAGCACTCCCTCCAAAGCGCTCCACCACAAATAGGCGCGTTTCATCGCTTATAATTCGAACGTTCGTTCTTTTATTAAGAGGAGACACGCGTCATGGCCTTGCCCGCTGTCCTACAGAATTTGACGCTGCCTGTCGTCGCGTCGCCGATGTTCATCGTGAGCTACCCCGAACTCGTGCTCGCGCAGTGCAAGGCCGGCATCGTCGGCTCGTTCCCGGCACTGAACGCACGGCCCGCCGAATTGCTCGACGAATGGCTGACGCAGATGGGCGAAGCGCTCGACGCACATCGCGCCGCCAACCCGGGCGCGCGCATCGGGCCGATCGCCGTCAATCAGATCGTCCATCAATCCAACGTGCGGCTCGAGCACGATGTGCGCGTCTGCGTCGAGCACAAGGTGCCGATCTTCATCACGAGCCTGCGCGCGCCCGCGAAGGAAATCATCGATGCCGTTCACAGCTACGGCGGGATCGTGCTGCACGACGTCATCAATCTGCGCCACGCGCAAAAAGCGCTCGAGGCCGGCGTGGATGGGCTGATCCTGGTTGCAGCCGGGGCGGGCGGGCACGCGGGCACGACTTCGCCGTTCGCACTCGTCGGCGAGGTGCGGCGCATGTTCGATGGCCCGATCGTGCTCTCGGGCTCGATCGCGAACGGCGGCTCGATTCTCGCCGCGCAAGCGATGGGCGCCGATCTCGCTTATATGGGCACACGCTTCATCGCGACACAAGAAGCGCATGCCGTCGACGATTACAAGCACGCCATCGTGAACGCGAGCGCGTCGGACATCATCTACACGAATCTGTTCACGGGCGTGCACGGCAACTACATCCGCGAGAGCATCGTCAATGCGGGGCTCGATCCTGATGCGCTGCCCGTGTCCGACAAAACGGCGATGAATTTCGGCGGCGACAAGGCGAAAGCGTGGAAGGACATCTGGGGCGCGGGCCAAGGCGTGGGCTTGATGGACGATATACCGACCGTGGGCGAACTCGTTGCGCGGCTGCGGCAGGAATACGAGGAAGCGCGCGAGCGGCTGTGTCCGCGCTGAGCGGACCGTCACGTTCCGCAGCGGGGGCGAGCGGCCTTGCGCCGCCGCGGCGGCGCCTACAGGCACCTACAGGCACCTACAGGCACCTACAGGCACCTACATATTGCGCCGATACTGCCCGCCCACCTCGAATAGCGCGCGCGTGATCTGCCCAAGCGAGCAGACGCGCACGGCGTCCATCAGCACGGCAAACACGTTCTCGCCGTCGATGACGGCACGCCGCAGCCGCTCCAACATGGGCCCGGCTTCGTCAGCATGGCGCGCATGGAATGCCGCCAGCCGTTGCAGCTGGCTTTGCTTTTCTTCGCGCGTCGAACGCGCGAGCGCGAGCGGGCCCTGCGCTGCCGGCGCCTCGTCTCCGATAAAGGTATTGACGCCGACGATCGGATACGAGCCGTCGTGCTTGCGATGCTCGTAGCGCATCGATTCATCTTGAATGCGCCCGCGCTGATAGCCCGTTTCCATCGCGCCGAGCACGCCGCCGCGCGCCGTGAGGCGGTCGAATTCGTCGAGCACCGCCGCTTCCACGAGATCCGTCAGCTCTTCGATGACGAAGCTGCCTTGATTCGGATTCTGGTTCTT